>DLGX01000032.1 GCA_002482925.1 Candidatus Saccharibacteria bacterium UBA7683 | reverse complement strand
CTGGTCCTTCAATGGGTTGAATTCGATCTGTCATGTACTGACTATACCCGCAGGCGAATGTCTGCAAAAGTGCACGTTATTCGTTGGCTGTACTCGCCTGCTCCCAGGCAGTGTTAAAGATTGCTTGCATTGTTTTAACCACAGCACTGTTTTTAATGAGAATGCTCGTAAGTTTTTCATCGTACACTGTGAAGATTACTGAGTTTTTATAGATCGCAACTTCACCGTCAAAGAGTGAGTTGCCCCAAAATCTAGCTTCCATTGTTTTTTTAATAATCTCAGAAGTTCTAAATGAAAGATCAATACGTTCTTTAAGGCCGGCCTCATAGAGAATTCTCGATTTGATTTTTGCATAGCCACGTTTCTGGAGCATCTTAAGTAGCACTTCCCAGGCATCTGGCCGGTCGAATAAAAGTTCTGAAGCTGCAAAAACACATACTTCGGCCCCAGCTTGTATTTGGTCCTCTAGCGCGGCGGTATAACCTTTTAAGCCTTCAAAGTATGCGATTCCTGATTCACTACTGGTTAGCTGATATAGGCCGTTTAAATCAGGTAACGATTTTTTGAGTTCAAGTGCCTGTGTTGCTATATGACGCTGACGTGCAGTCATAAGATTCTGAAGCTGATCGGGACTTGCCGCTCGGTATCTGATTACTTTACTGTCCTTGTCTACCTCTACAAGACCTTTCGAAAGTAGCTCTTCAGCAATCAAGTAGCTATTAGTTCTCTGTTCTCCCAACCCCTTTGCTAGCTCACTGGCACTCTTAATACCATTCTTTAATAAGTAGAGGTACGCTGCCTGCTGTTTTTCATTTACGCCAATTGATTTAAACCAATCCATAGCCGCATTGTATCATATTGTAAATATTATTCTTACAGAAGCATATCTGTTATTTCCAGATTGTAAAAATATATTTGCTGATTTCCAATGTAGATTATATAGTATGTCTATTATGAGCGAACTATTAGGATTTCTAGATGTTATTGGCCAGTCCAAAGGTGAACCACCACTGTCGCGATTTTTTGATCCTGTTGCGCATGAGAACGCTAGACGCCAGCGTGCACTCGAGCAAAATGGTAGAAAATACATGTCACCCATAAATGCTGCTGAGCTCATTATTTCAGATGTAGTTAACGAAACTCAGTGGGAAGCCTACAGAAAAGCCAGCGGTGGAATAATTGGTGTAACTGTAGAATTTGATCACTCTGGAGAACTAAGCCTCAGGGGTCGACCTGACTCCGGCCAAGGGTACGCAGTCATTACTGTTAATGGCGAAGATGCAAATAATGCGTATTGGGATGCACTAGATCCGTTATTAGCAGAACTTGAGCAGACTGATCAGTCAGGAGAAAGCGATGTCTAGTCAAGGTGGAGAATTAATACAGACCCAAGCAACGAGCTTAGCAGTAGCTGAGGCTAATGCAGCAATAGCTCATTTAACAATGGGCGGTATTGTCGAAAGCGCAGCGGGCGCTATAACGCCTAGTATGGACGGCGTAGTTCAGGAACACTTAAAAGAAGTAGCAATTCGCTCAGTTGGCGGCGACAGCCTTCTGGAACGACCAACGTACATATTCAATCCAGCAAGTAATATGCTTATTAAGTTTAGTTTTCATAGAGGTGGGCTTAACGAAAGCTACAATGGGCTTTTTGCAGATGTAGTCGAGCTTGATTCAGAGGGCAATGCAGTCCACGGCGTTTCAAGCCCAGATATTAGAAATGCATTTGACTCAAGTCTAGGCTTCATACCCGTTAATGTGGGTGAAAACAAAAAAGGTTTCACGCCTTCAGCAATTCCATTAAAGTTTGAAAAGACAGACGAAGAGGTTGAGGAAGAAATTAGTTTCCCGAACATTGAACTCGCAACACTCGCTAACTTACTTCGGGCTGAGCCAGTCGATGACGAAACGAGCCTCAAAGACTTTTTGAGCGCAAGAACTGAAGAATACCACCAAACCGAGGTTCGTGTGCGACGAAGACTTAACAGAAGCTACATGCCAAGCGAACAAGCGCTAGCAGACTCAACAAATCCTAATCTTCACTTAATAATCACAGATAAAGAAGACACCAGCGAAGCAGAACGTATTACTCGGGAGCTTGGCATGTTCCCTGTAGTTTTAAGCCTTGATACTGCACAAGCAGGGATCGATTTTCATGAACAATTTCCTGGGGCTCCGTCAATCTCCCGGTTTAGTACGTTCTTTCCACCAGAAGATCACTGGGAAACTGTCTGCGAGACCTTATCACAGCAGACACCAGCGTTTGTAACCTGGGATATTGCATTTTTTACAGGGCCCGAAGATCCAGATGGTTCAAGAGCACAGCGAATCTTCTCAATTGGCAGCAAATTGGGTATTTACAGTGAATACCAAAAGTTTGGCCGCGAAGAAGCACCAATGAAAGCGCTTCCTGTGTTTCGCAGAATAATAAACAATACTCTCTTTTTCGAGCCCGATAATCCAGCTAACATCAGCAAAGAAGCTCACGGACGCTACGAAATGCCCCTAGAACAGGGTAATCCTGCGAATATGGAAGCATATGCTAGCCTGCTTAGAAAGTCTAAGTTAGACTTTGCGCTCACGCAGTACCTTAGGGGTGTCGATAAGCTGTAGGTACAACAAAATAAAAAAGCCCAGAATCCGGGCTTTTTTATTGAGAAAATTTCTCTCGCTACTACATCCCCATCATAGATGGGTCCATGCCGCCACCTGCGGGCGCTGGAGCAGCTTTTTCGGGAATATCGACAACTAGTGCACCCATAGTCATTGCGGTGCCTGCAATCGACACAGCGTTCATAATAGCTTCTTTGGTTACACGAGCTGGATCTACCACACCTATTTTCTTCATATCTTGAAGACCAGCATCAGGATCGTTCACGTTTACGCCCTGCCCTGCTTTGCCAGTTTGTACCTGTGCAAGCAGTGCCTGTGCGTTAAGGCCAGCGTTTTCCATAAGCTGCACGAATGGTTTCACCAATGCATTTTTAAGGAGTACTTTACCAGAGCTGACAGAGTCTGCAGCGTCATCTGGAATTAAGCCCGCTAGGTTAACTAATGTTACACCACCACCAGAGACGATACCTTCATCAAGTGCGGCTTTTACAGCAGCAACTGCGTCATCTACGCGGAACTTCTTTTCTTCAATTTCGGTTTCAGTTGCACCACCAACTTTAATTACGGCAACTTTACCTTCAAGTGCGGCACGGCGCTTTTCTAGGTTTTCTTTTTCGTATTCACTGGTTGCGTTACCAGCTTGGGTATCAATCTGCTGCACACGTGATTTAACCGCCTTAACAGAACCTGCCCCTTCAATAATTGTCGAGCTGTCTTTGTCTACAATTACACGGCGCGCGGTACCGAGCATGCTGATATCTGCATTTTCAAAGGTGTGACCTTGATCTTCAGTAATTACGGTAGCACCTGTAAGAATGGCGATATCTTCTAGAATTTCTTTTCGCCTATCGCCAAAAGCAGGCGCCTTGATTGCAAGTGTGTTAAATACACCCTTTAATCTGTTTAGAACTAGTGTTCCAAGCGCTTCGCCTTCAACGTCTTCAGCAATAATCACTAAATCTTTTTTACCTGTTTGGGCAATTTTTTCTAAAATTGGTAAGAATTCCTGCACAGAGCTAATTTTTTTATCGGTAATAAGCACTAAAGGTTTGTCGTAGACTGCTTCCATTCGAGAAGTGTCAGTTACCATGTACGGGCTTACGAATCCACGGTCGAAGGTAAAGCCTTCAACAACTTCAGATTCCATGGCGAGACCCTGACCTTCTTCAACCGTTACTACACCGTCTTTGCCAACTTTATCAATAACATCGGCAATAAGTTCGCCAATCGCTGCGTCGCCTGCTGAAATAGTAGCAACTTCAGCTACACGTTTTTTATCGCCAGCAATGTCTTCACGCATACCCCTTAAGGTGTCGATTATATCTTGAGAAGCTTGTTCCAAGCCTTTTCTAAGTTGCATCGGGTTATGGCCTGCGGCAATCAGCTTGTTGGCTTCGTTAAGAATGTGATATGTCAACACAGTAACAGTAGTAGTTCCATCCCCTGCTGTGTCGTTCATTTTGCTCGCAGCTTGCTTAATAAGTTCTGCACCTACTTTATAGCCAAGTGTTTCGTCGTCTTCTGGTAAGTCAATGCCTTTAGCCACTGTTACACCATCGTGAGTAACGGTTGGACTGCCGAAGCCTTTGCTAATGACTACGTTGCGACCTTTCGGTCCCATAGTAGTTTTAACTGCGTTGAATAAAATCTCTGCACCAGCGAGTAGTCGCCTTCGTGCTTCTTCGTCATAAAAAACTCTTTTTGCCATGTATTTCTCCTTGAAGTATTAGATTGTGCTCTGAAAATGTTCAGATAAGTGATGCTATTTAGTAGTTGCAATAATGTTTTTCACGTACACCAAAATGTATTCTGTGCCGTCGATTTTAACAGTAGTAGCTTCGTATTCGTTCTTGTAAATAACTTTTTCGCCGACTTTGACGTTTTTTACATCTGAACCAACTGCCATAACGGTAGCGACTTTAGGTTTTTCGGCTGCACTTTCAGGCAAGTATAAACCACTTGCTGTTTTTGTAGCTGCAGCTTCAGTTTGTACAACAACGTATTCTGCCATTGGCGTTAGTGGTACGCTCATTGTTTCCTCCTCTTAAAAATATGTTTAAAACAAAAATGGTACCTTTATGGTACCTCATATAATTAGCACTCGCAAGCCTTAAGTGCTAACTTTTTACATCAGGTGCTCTGGTTGGAATCTTTCTTGCTGGAATATCCTCATAGGGTTTCAAATATCTAGGCGCGATTTGAGAAACTACGGCTTTAGAAACCGCAGTTTCCAAACCTTCGCTGATGCTTTCAAAATCAACGTCAGTGTCATTGCTTAGTGCCACGACCTTCTGTTGGTCGGCGTGGAAGTTTACCTCCCACTTAGTGCCGGCAGTTCGACTTCTTGAATAATTTCTTACAGTTAAATCAGGCGTTTCTGAGGTTGCATCTTGGGGTTCATAAAAATAGATTCGTGAACCATCCTCAAGTTCTACTTCATATCGTGTTGAATGATGCACTCCTGAAGGGTTGGCGTGTTCAACTTTGAGTTCACGTGCTTTATGCGTGTACGATTCCCGAAGCTCCGCCAGGTTATCAAGCCAAATTTCAAAATCAGCAAAATCTAGTTCCCATCCGTACGGGAGTCTTCTGTCTTCTGGGGTTTGGCCTTGATCAATACCTGTTTCTACAGACATATATATATTATAGCATACAACAGCAAATTAATCAATAATCTAACACTCGTTGTCGCGATGTATCAATTAGCTAAGAGTGTAAAGCCTCCCGTATTTGCTACAATAAGACATATGAGTTTAATTAACCAAACAGTGCTAATGTCAGGGGTAGACTATTTTTCAGTCGAAGAACTGAACCCATATTCAGATCGTGGCAATCAACCAGATAAATTAAAAGCTGCTGAAGAATTTTTAGCCATTCAAGCAGCATTGCAATCAAGTGGCGTTACGGTTGTACGTGTAGATTCACCAACTAGTTGTCAAGACGGTATCTATACGGCGAACTGGGGGCTCTGCAGAGGCGACAAAGCAATTCTTTCTTCTTTACCGAACATGCGAGCTGGTGAAGAAATTTATGCCCGCGAGGCGCTTGAAGCAGAGGGGTTTGAAGTGATTCCTGCGCCTTATCTGTTTAGTGGCCAAGGAGATGCTCTACCGTGTGGTAATTTATTGTTTGCTGGGCAGACTTACAGAACTGACCCGCGAATGCATAAATTTATCGCTGATGAACTTGGCTTTGAGATCGTAAGTCTGGAAGCCGTGCCTGAGCTTGATGAAGAGGGCATGCCCGTTATCAATAAAGTCACCGGCTTACCGAATAGTTATTTTTACGATATTGATCTGGCAATTTCAGTTTTAACCCCAGAATTAATTGCCTGGTGCCCAGAGGCGTTTACGCCTGAGAGCCAAGCAAAAATTCGTAGACTCACTTCTGTAGAAAAAATTGAAGTGAGCCTAGAAGAAGCACTAGAGGGTTTTGCTTGCAACCTTATTTCTACTGGCGAAACGGTAGTTATGAGCAATCACGCTCCTGAACTACAAAAAGCAATCGAAGAACATGGTCTCAAGGTTATAACGCCAGAAATCACCGAGCTTGCAAAAGGCGGCGGCTATATCCGTTGTACTACCCTTACCCTTGCTAACCAGTAGTTGATTTTTCTGTAAAAGAGGTTTTTTATAGAACTATGAAATCTCCTGAAGTACCTTCAGTTGTTGCTTTTGATGCCTACGATACGCTGGCTATTTGGAGACCAGAAGCTGAATCGCTCGCTGTTGAGCATGGATATACAATGGCTGAGGTCCTTGCGGGTTCAGCTGACCTGGCGCTTGCTGCTGATCGCGGTGAAATTACGTACGCGCAGTACGGTGCATTTATGGAACAACGCTGGGGTTTTACGGGGTATGTAGATCGAATCGCTCGAGGCTTTGCGGCAATTGAAGCCATGCATCAGCTTGCACATGATTTTTACGAGGCCGGCAGTATGCTTGTAATAGCTTCAAATGTGGGTTCTGGGGCGCTCGAACTTACTTTCGAACAAGCTGCGCTACCAGATAGACAGATTTTCCA
>DLGX01000044.1:2245-5308 GCA_002482925.1 Candidatus Saccharibacteria bacterium UBA7683 | reverse complement strand
TACGGCTACAGCGTAGAACACGGTTCAGACAAAGACGACGAAGTGAACCTACTTAAAAAAGGTAACTTTGGCTGGGCGCCTAAAGTAACGTATGTAGAAAACGGTATACCTATGACCGATCTGACACGTTTCCCAGACGCTGTATCTGCAATATGGAGCTCTGGTTCGCCAACAATAGCACCTTCTGGTGCAACGCAAATTACAGGTGATAAATGGGGCACCTATAATGGTGTAATTGCTGTCGCAGTGTTAAAAGGCAAGCAAGTAAAGCTACTGCAGTTTGATCAAAATTATAAGCTGACACTAGAAAAGACAATTCTAGGTGAATTCGGAAGAATTCGTTCAGTGGTTCATGACCGTATGGGTGATTTGTATCTAACCACGGATAACGGATCTAATGATAAAATTATAAAAGTCTCACCAGTAAAATAAGTCAAGAGTCTAGCTGTAATTACTGTTTATTCCCAAAATGAAGATCTCGGGCTATTTCAGCAATAGCTTGTCTTTGAGTGCATCTATTTGCAGCTGGACAATCAATACAATTCGTAGCAAGGTGTTCAAATAATGCCCCTGCAACAGATGCTTTTCGGGCCACATCTATCGGTGACACAAATGGCGTGTCTGAGCTCCGTGTTTCCGTAATATTTACTGGAGATATGGTTTGACTGGCTCGTAGTAATCTTTTTGCCACAAAGTTGCTACGTGGTGAAATAATCGCCTCGGCACTAGAGGTTGTTGCTACGTGTGGAACTCGCGTCTCGCCTAAGCCTTCTATTTCAACAGTAATAAACCGTGTGTCAGTATCAACAGTTTTTGTTGCACTATAAAGCTCAGCCCTGCTACATATCGGCTCGGTTAGAGGAGGGGCAATTTCAGGAAAACCAGACATCATAATAATCATAATTCTATTATTATAACATTTTACTATATAAATAGTCAATACTAGAGTGTGATCAAACGATACGGTATACTTATCAGATATGAATGCACAAGAAATCCGCCGAAAATACCTAGAATTTTTTAAGACGCGAGGGCATAGCGTTATTCCGCGGGCGCTTTTGGTGCCCTACAACGACCCTACAACGCTCTTTACTGGCTCTGGAATGCAGCCACTCGTTCCTTATCTGCTTGGTGAGCCCCACCAAGATGGAACTCGCTTAACAAACTCTCAAACGGTCTTGCGTGCTATGGATATTGAAGATATCGGTGATGACCGACACACCACTTTTTTTGAGATGCTAGGCAACTGGTCACTCGGTGATTACACCAAAGAAGAACAAATTCCATGGTTCTTTGAATTTCTCGTAGATGTGGTTGGCTTGAACCCAGAGAACTTGTATGTCACGTGCTTTATTGGCGACGAAGCCGCAGGCGTGCCGCGAGATGATACAGCCGCAAAAATCTGGCAAGAACTTTTTGAGGCGAAAGGAATTGAGGCGAAGATAGCGGCAATTGGTTCTCAGGCTGATGGCGACAAAAGAGGCGTTAAACCTGGTGAGCGAATCTTTTTTTACGACGACAAAGAAAACGGATGGAGTCGTGGCGGCGGAATTCTAAATGCGCCAGTTGGTGATCCGTGCGGGCCTGATAGCGAAGTGTTTTATGATTTTGGCGAAGCAGCTCATAAGTCAGGCTATGGGAAAGCTCATCCAGCAAGTGATTCCGGCCGATTTGTTGAAATTGGCAACCAAGTCTTTATGGAATACAAGCGTACAGAAAATGGCTTTGAAAAACTAGAAAAGCCGAATATTGATTTTGGTGGTGGACTTGAGCGAATTGCGCAGGCTGCAATTGATTCTTCTGATATGTTCAAGATATCACTACTGTGGCCAGTTATTGAAAAGCTCGAAGAAATCTCAGCCAAGAAGTACGACAATCACCGCGAAAGCATGCAGGTTATTGCAGACCACCTTCGTGCCGCAACATTCTTAGCAGTAGATGGCGTAACACCGAGCAACAAAGAACAAGGCTATGTAATGCGTCGCCTGCTTCGCCGAGCGATTCGCTTTGCTTTTGAACTTGGCATTGAACAAAACTTCTTGCAAGATGTGGTGCCTACAATTACGGCTCTTTATAAAGACGATTACCCAGAAGTAGCTGAGCATGACGAAAAAGTAATTGAAACATTAGTTAAAGAAGAAAAAGTCTTTCGCCAAACACTTCGCAAAGGGCTTAAGGAATTTTCAAAACTCTTCGGCTCTGTCACCCTGAGCGAAGTCGAAGGGTCTAGATCTTTCGACAAGCTCAAAATGACGCATGGTGAAGCAATCTTTACACTTTATGACACGTATGGATTTCCGGTTGAACTTTCGGCTGAAGAAGCCTTTAAGCAAAATATCGAGCTTGATGAAAACTGGCGCGAACAGTTTGAGGCCAAAATGAAAGAACAGCGCGAACGTTCACAAACGGCAAGCAAGGGAACTTTTAAAGGTGGGCTTGGTGGCCAGCAGTTGATTCACAAAAAATACCACACTGCTACACACCTTATGTATCAGGCACTTCGTGAAGTTTTAGGTGATCACGTGGTTCAGCGAGGTTCAAATATTACCGAAGAACGGCTACGTTTTGATTTTTCTCATCCTGAAAAAGTAACTCGCAAACAACTTGATAAGGTTGAAGAAATTGTAAATGAACAGATTGCTCAAGATCTTAAGGTTTCATGGGCAGAATATCCTACCAAAGAAGCAACTGGTCCGCTTGGTGCGCTTGGCCAGTTTGGCGATAGGTACGGTGAAACAGTTAAAGTCTATAAAATGATTGCCGATGGGGCTGAAAAACCATTTAGCTTTGAAATTTGCGGTGGACCGCACGTAGATCACACGCTACAGCTTTTTGAAGACGGTAAGAAGTTCAAAATTATAAAAGAAGAAGCAAGCTCGGCAGGAATTCGAAGAATTAAAGCTGTTCTTTCGTGATATAAATCACTGTTTTACATCTTGAAAAACCACTTTGCTTATGCTTAAATAATTAAGTAATTATTAAACTTAAAACATAAAAAAGAGGCAATATGCCACTACGACTCTACACAGGAGAAAACTGTCACGCAGACGTGGTAGTTGAGGG
>DLGX01000044.1:0-2173 GCA_002482925.1 Candidatus Saccharibacteria bacterium UBA7683 | reverse complement strand
GCAGAAACCGGGATGGTTGTGTACCCAGATTCATTTCTTGGACACTTTAGCATTCGCGGTGCGGCGTTTAACGAAGGCGAGCATCCTACATTAACTCAGCAGGAACTTACACAGCTTGAACAGCTCGGTGAAGTAATCGCAGCATAAACAGTTCACCTTATGCGGTATCTGTTGTATACTTAAATGCGATTATGCTTGATAAAATTAAGAACTTGAAAAACTTTAAGAAGGTTGCATCTAAGCTTCCCGTTGGAAGCGGATCTGACAAATTACTTGTCGGTTTGGATGTTGGTACTGAATTTGTAAAAGCACTCATTGCTAGGGTTGAAGGCGACGAGCTTGAAATTATTGGCGTAGGACGCGCACGACAATCACTGAGCGACATGCAATCTGGCGCAATATCAGACATCGCTGGCGTGGTTGGCAACTGCGAAGCAGCGCTCAGCCAAGCAGAAAACATGGCTGGCGTCAGTGCCAGGCAAGCGATTATTGGTATTGCTGGCGAACTTGTAAAAGGCTTAACTACTACCGTCAGATACCGTCGACCTAACCCCGAGCGTCCGCTTGATAGTGCAGAAATCGAACTTATTATAGACAGAGCCCAAGCAAAAACTTTAGATCGAGCCCAAAAGCAACTCGAGCTTGAAACAGGTAAGCGCGATGTGGAAGTTAAACTAGTGAACAGTGCGATCGTTTCTATTCACATAGATACCTACAAAGTCAGCAACCCAATTGGTTTTCAGGGTAAAGAAATGGTCATTCAACTGTATACCGCATTTGCACCAATGGTACATATCGGCGCATTAGAACGAACAGCTTCAGAATTAGATCTTGATTTAATGGCAGTAGCAGCAGAACCATTCGCAGTTTCACGTTCTGTAATAGGTACCGATGCTTCAAGTAGCTTCACTGCAATTTTAATAGATGTTGGTGGTGGAACAACCGATATTGCTGTTGTAGATGATGGTGGCGTGCAGGGAACCCGAATGTTTGGAATTGGCGGACGAGCATTTACTAAATCTATCGCTTCTGAACTTGACCTTGAATTTGCTGAAGCCGAAAAAATTAAGTTAGAACTCAGTCGAGGTGGCTTAGAAAGTAGCGCAAAAACCAAGGCGCTCAAAGCTGTCGAAAAAACCCTAGACGTATGGCTAGATGGCGTGGAATTAGCACTGAGCGAATTTACTAATGTAGACCATCTTCCACACAGAATTTTACTGTGCGGTGGTGGCGCAAGTCTTCAACCACTCATTGCAGCATTAAAAGAACAAAAATGGTATAAAGATCTGCCGTTTACTCGTAAGCCAACCGTAGAGCTTATTGACCCCGAACAAGTAATGGATATTAATGACACCACTGGTAAAGTTACAGATCACACACTCATTACTGCGCTTGGCCTTCTCAGGGTCGGGTATGATACGATGTTAGGCAGCGAAGGCCGTACTAACAGGCTAAAAGAAAAATTTAATAAAATATTGAGCGTATAGATGAAAAAAGACGTAATTTACATCGATATTGAAGACGACATAACCGGCGTTATAGAAAAGCTGAAGAATTCTAGCGAAAAGATTATTGCCATGGTTCCGCCTAAAGGCAATGCGGTATTACAGAGCGTTGTGAACCTGAAGCTTCTTAAGCGAGCTGCTGAAAATGCAGGAAAGCAACCTGTAATTGTTACTAATAATCATGCGCTTACGGCACTTGCAAGCGGGCTTAATTTATATGTAGCTAAAAATCTGCAATCTAAACCTCAGCTTGCTAGTAGTCTTACAGACGAAGTGCCGCTGGACGAAGAAGTTGAAGTAAGCGATGAAGTTACAGTGGTAGACGCCGGCAGTAGCGTTCCACTTGCTGATATTGGTGCTGAGAGCGACGATGTTGAACTCACGGGCGAAGAGCTTGCCAGCCTAGAAGCTGCTGATGCTCCTGCAAAAACTGCAGAAGCAAAAAAGAAACCATCAAAAGGTGGCAAGAAAATTCCTAACTTCGACACTTTTCGCAAGAAGCTACTTATTGGCGGCGGAATCGCACTAGTACTTCTTATTGTTTTTCTATTCGTATTTGGAAGAGCCAAAGCAAATATTGTTGTGCGAGCCGAAACAACGCCTGTTGACGTAGCATTTGAAGCTAAATTCAACGCCAATTCAGCTGCTTCAGATCCCGCAACATACAA
>DLGX01000085.1 GCA_002482925.1 Candidatus Saccharibacteria bacterium UBA7683 | reverse complement strand
CGCCCAGCACTTCCCTTATTGCCAAGAGATTTGCCCGTAAATGTAGCCTTAGTGGTGTCGCTACTGATTTTTTCAAATTCATCCACCATCCAATCAAGTATTTGGGCGTTAGTTCCAACATCTGGTCCAGGTACATCTTTATTGGGACCCAAGTGTTCGTTGAGGTGTTGTACATAGGCCCTTGAAACCGCCTCCACATGCGCTTCGTCGTGTTCGCGCGGATCGAATGCCACTCCGCCCTTTCCTCCACCCATAGGGATTCCCACAGCTGCAGTTTTTAAACTCATAAGCAGTGCTAGGGCACGAACTTCAGATTCATCTACATCACCGTGGAAACGAATCCCGCCTTTATATGGGCCTCGCTTATTACTATGTTGCACCCTATAGGCTGCGTGACTTTTGCCATTTACCTCAATTTCAAAACTATGAACTTCGTTCGGGCTCAGCACCTTGGTGATCTGAACTTCTGAAAGCTCTAATTTCTTAGCCGCACGCTGAATCATTTTATGCGCAGATTCAAGCATTGTTCCCATAGATACCTCGTTTCTTAAGTTCTATGATTTATCGTCCGCCTGTTTAGGCTTAAAATCAAGACTTACTGAATTTATACAGAAGTGCTTGCCGTTCGGTGAACTTTCATCATCAAAAAGATGCCCCAGGTGACTTTCGCATGTTGCACAGACAACTTCAGTTCGCGACATGCCCATAGAACTATCTTCACGAAGCTCAATTGCGCTGTTGTCCGAGGCTTCAGCAAAGCTTGGCCAGCCAATTAAACCGGGCGTAGTTGATTCATACTGGTCGTCGCTGCTAAACAGCTCAGAGCCACATGCCACGCAGCTATACATTCCATCTTCAGATTTCAAAACGTACTGGCCACTAAACGGCACTTCCGTACCCCGGCCTCGTAACACTCTATATTGTTCTTCGCTCAGTTGTTCACGCCATTCTTGATCGGTTTTCTTAATTTTGCTCATACCCAATAGTATAAGCCTAAACTAATCAAATCAGCTGTAAGCTTGCTTACTTGTCTTTCTTTTTGTCGAGCTTATCAAGCTTTAGGCCATGCACTACAAAATAAATAACTAAACACACTGCAGCGAACACAATAATCGAATAAAGAAGTTGTCCGATCGCAAATGTTGCTTCGCGGCCACCAACAGAAACATTCCATTCAGATGCTTGCAAGCCTTTTGGATTACCGATAATTAAGCCAATAATTGGGTCAACAATGGCTTTAATAATATCTTTAACCAAAATTGCAGCCTGTGTACCAACTGCCAAACCAATCGCTAAACCAACCACCCCTTGTTCTCGAACAAAATCTAAAAATCCCTTTAAATGTTTTGCCATACAAATAACGCCTCTCTTGTTTACACCGTAAGTATACAAGTCGAGGCGTTATAGGACTAGTGATTGGAACTATTTATTACTATCTTCTATAAGCTTAGATCGTAAGCGCTGGAACCGCTGGTTTAAACCGACATACCCGTCAGATTCTGTTTCACCCAACGCTTCTAGTCGCACTAGTGAGTCGTAATATTCCCTATAGGTCCTGGCATCGGCTACAGAAACTTTAGCCCAGTTTACTTCAGGGGTTGGCGTTGGTTGCGGCGCTTCAGGTGCAGCTGGCTGTTCTGCTTTTTTGCGACTAACAAGACCAACTATACGTTTTGCGACTTTACCAATTTTACCACTTGCAAGGTTTTCACGATTTTCTTTTACTCGTTGTGCGCGTGATTCTGATCGAGATAAGTTAGGACCTTCCCACTCAAGTTCGTTGTCGAGTATTGCGTCAGAACTTGGGTTTTTTTCTGCAATATCATCAAGTTTATCTTCAGCTTTTCGCATAGCAGCTTGACGACGTTGTTCACGTTCTTGACCAGTGTATTCGCTATTTATCTCGTTAAGTTCTGCGTCAAGTTTTCTTAAAACTTTAGCTTCAGCTTTTGCTGCTTTTTCCGCAGTAGCGTAGTCGTACCTTTCAGCACCTTGCTGAACTGGCAGCGCCTTACCACTTCTTACAGCTTCTTCGGCTTCTGCAAGCGCATCAGGATTCTCAACTCCTGTTAATACTCCCCCCTTACGTCTTCGAGTAGGTCCAGTTTCTCTAAGCTTTTCTAAACGTTCGCGTCTCAGCTCAAACTCACTCTTAGGAGGTTTTTCTTTTTTTTCTTTTGGATCATCAGCAGGCTTTACTTTATCAGCCGGTTTTTCATTTTTTTCTTTTGGTAATTCTGGAGCTGCTGGTGCTTTGGGTTTTTTAATTATTGCAAGTGCTGAGCTCATGCTCGTATTAATGTACTGCTCGGCTTGATCTTCACCATAGCCAAACTTTTCAGTAGCGCTTTTTAATAAATCGCGTAGTTCTTGTATTTTTGCAGTATATTCAGGAGATCCTTCGCCAGATTCTTGAAGAATTCTCTTAGCTTCATCAATTATATCGTTACCTTTATCGGTAATCATTTCAACATATTCTCTATTTGCTTTTTCAACTTCTTCAGCTGTAGGTGCAGGTTTATCTGCATCTTTTACTACATTAGGGTCAGCTGGTTCACCACCAGTTGAGGCTACTGGATTAGCAGGCAGAACTTTTGATTTATCACCTGAATCAACATTAGCAGCTGGAGCAGGGCTGGCTTTTTGTTTGCCAGCAGCTGGTGCTGGTTGCTTAGGTGGTTGTGGTGTGCTCTTTGATACAGGTAGTTGGTTGCCTTCAGCGCGTTCTTTAGCGCC
>DLGX01000049.1 GCA_002482925.1 Candidatus Saccharibacteria bacterium UBA7683 | reverse complement strand
TCAATCGAAACATTTGGACAGCCGAAATTAACCTCAATCATATCTACACCACTACAGTCAGCAAGCTCGGCAAGTTGTACGTATTCGTTGTTAGAAAATCCAGCAATACTTAGAATCGCCACCTTATTGACCTCATGTATTGCTTTCGTCATTTTAGGAAGTTCAGTTTTATAAAATGCCACACCACCATTAGGCATACCGAAAGAATTGAGCGCAAAGCCTTCGCCAGCAAACCATCGAGGTTCAGGATTTCCATCTCGTGCTTCTACCGTTATCGAGCCAATAAGAACTGCCCCTGCTTTGGTTTTGCAAAGTGCCTCTATGTCTTCGTGGGTTTTGGCAATGCTACACGCGGCATTCATAAATGGAGTGCTTAGTGTAAGATTGCCTAGTTTCATACTTGAGCCTTTAGTACTGTGCCCGAGCCTGCTTTAGCAATAATCTCGCCGTCTTCAAGTACTATTGCACCGCGAATCACTACTTTATCTACTTTTCCAAGCACTGTTCTACCGGCAAATGGCGACCAGCCGCATTTTGTGTGAAGATTTTCGTTTTCTACTACATATTCTTCCATCTTAACTTCAATGTAGGTGTCATCAGATGTTTCTAGTGAAAAGATTTTTGCTGGATTAGTATGGCATTTTTCAATGATTTGTTCGCGTGTAATTTTACCTTCTTTTTCAGCCATAAGTAGTAGTGGTAAGGTTGTTTCAAGCCCCGGAACGCCGAACGCGCCGTTTTCTTTTTCTTCATGCGTATGCGGTGCGTGGTCAGATTCAAAAATATCAATATAATCAAGGTTTTCCCATAGAAAGTCTTGATCTGCTTTTGACTTAAGCGAAGGCAGCATTTTTCCATATGCGTTAAGTTCAGAAACGTCTGCTTCAGTTAAAAACAGATGATGTGGGCACACCCCGCAGGTTACTGGGTAGCCTGCTTTTTTAGCCGCAATAATTTTTTCTAAAATTGCTCGGCTTGGCATGTGACAGACGTGAATTGGGCGCTGAGTATCCTTCATGGATTCTATTGCTATGTCTATAACATCTTCTTCAGCATGAAGTAGCACTACCTTTTCTTTTGGCCAGGCAGCATAAATTTCTTGAAGATGTTTTACGTCTAGTAAATATCCACCAGTAGTGTTGTTCAAGTACAACTTTAAACCCACTGAATATTTTGCAGCTTCTTCAAAAGTTTCAAGATTATCGCCCAAAGAACCATAGTGAAAGCCTATATCCGAAACTGTTTTTTCTGCTGCAATTTTGCGTTTGTCATGTAGTCGTTCGACCGTGACAATCGGCTCAGTATTATTTGGCATATCTACTACTGTTGTAAAGCCTCCAGCAAGTGCGGCGGATGTGCCAGTGAAAAAGTCTTCTTTGTGCGTTTGGCCCGGGTCACGCAAATGAACATGTACGTCTATAAGACCCGGAAGTTTAATAACAGATGCATCGTCCCTCATTGAATAAAGTATAGCACTTTAAACCCACTGCACAATAAATTTAATTTTGGAGTGTTTTTATGAGCCGGGCGTACCAATGGGCGCTTGGTCGGACTTTTCGCTGCAGAGTCTTATAGTCCACTTCAATTAGGCCAAATCGTGGCCAAGAACCTTCAGCCCATTCAAAGTTATCAAGCAAACTCCAGTGAATATAACCACGAAGATCTGCGCCCTGGGCAATCGCCCCGTCCATAGCCTGCACGGTTTTACTGATCCACCATTTTCTGTACTGATCGTGCATATCAGCTACGCCGTTTTCTGTAACAATAACTGGTAACTTATACTTTTGGTACAGTTGCACAATTAAAGGCCTGATTTTTTCTGGTTGCATATCCCAGCCTAAATCGCTGTGTGCATCTTCCGGATTATGCACCCGTGTACCTATTACTCTATTTGCAAAATAGTAATTTAAGCCAAGAAAATCTTGATGTCTTTTAACTCGGTTTATAAAAAATTCATTTGCAAATTTATGACCTAAATATGCTGTTATGCGCGAGATCACGGAATCATCACCTGCATAGTAATAGGCGCAGTTGTGCGCCAGCCCTACTTTTGCCTGGCTGTTTTTAGTAACAATTTTATAGCTTTTTCGGTGTGCCCGAGCAAGATTAAGCATTACAATAAGCGTTTTTAGCTTAGATCCTTCTTCAGGAGGCCAGCGATGTTCGTGGTAGCTCATAGTTGCATATATGGTTGGTTCGTTAATCGTAATGACGTACTTAAAGTACGACGAAAATTCTTTTGTTGCACGCGCAACGTATCGGGTAAAGAACTTTGTGTTGCTTCGCTTGGCAAAACCACCTTTTTCGGAAAACCAGTCTGGAAAAGTCCAGTGCCACAGTGTAATAACTGGGGTAATTCCTCTGTTTTTTAGCTGAGAAAAATATTTTTTGTAGTGTTCAATTGCAGCTTTATTAAACTGACCTTCTTTTGGTTCTATCCGCGACCATTCAATACCTACCCGAAGCGTGTTCAGGTGAAGTTTTTTAGCAATATCAAAATCAAGCGGATACTTGTTGAAATGGTCAACCGAAGTTCCTGATACGTAAGTACTAGGCTTAGTTGCTATGGCTTTAATATCTGGCCAGATATCGAGATGTTCGTAGTTATAAGGTGCCTGAGCCGCTTTTACCTGAGCTGTATCGAGCTCCCATGCAGTCCACTGGTTATGGTTCCTGCCTTCTACTTGATGAGTAGAAATACTTGCACCCCACAAGAATTTTTTTGGAAAATGTAATGTAACTTTTTTCTTTTCAACCATTGTATATTCAATTGTACTACACTTACCTAACCCATATTTGGTACACTGGTGGCGTTATGGGGCAATACCGTAAATTAAAGAACATACCAGAAATTGATCGTCCACGAGAGAAGTTAGCTCGTAAAGGTCAAGCAGCACTTTCAGATTTTGAACTGCTTGAAGTTCTGATAGGAAGTGGCGCAGGTAAAATTGATGTGAGCGCACTTGCTCGCCAAGTACAAAAGCTCATGCAGCGCGGTACTCAGCACATTACTTTTGAATCTTTGCTGCAAATTAAAGGAATCAGCAGTGCTACAGCCAGTAAAATTCTTGCGAGCCTTGAACTTGCAAAACGTCATTTGGTACTTGATATTAAGCCCCTAAAGTCTCAGCAAGATATTCTGGCACGGCTTGATGATTTAAGAACTAAGCCGCAAGAATATTTTGTATGCCTTTCTTTAGACGGTGGTCGACGGCTCCTTGCACAGCGCACTGTTACCATTGGAACACTTGATAGCGCACTCGCGCATCCACGCGAAGTTTTTTCTGATCCTATCGTAGATAGGGCTGCATGTATTATCGTGGCGCACAATCATCCTTCAGGAAATGTACAGCCCAGCGACAAAGATATTATGCTCACCCAGCAACTTGCTGCTGCCGGCCAACTTATTGGTATACCACTACACGATCACATTATTGTTACAAAAACCGAGCAATTTAGTTATCGACAAAATCATTTGCTATAATCATTTTAAACGTTAAAGAAGGGGCAAAAAATGACGCAAAATGTACACTATATACAGTGGCAAAATGGTAAAAATAAAACACTCGAGGCAAAGACTTCAGAAGTAATGAAGCATTGGCAGACACGATACGAACTGGGCTCAGCCTTGCTTCTGTGTGAACAGCCAGAAGCCACCCTGAAACTTATTGAAAAACAGTGGAACAAGCTTTCGCGCCAACTACAAAGTAGCCGACAAACAAAAATTGGCGCCGATGATATTTTAGCTGTGACCCGCACCATTAGTCGAATGCAGCGCGTGAAGTTTTCAGCCGAGGATCCAGAACTGAACCCAGATGCAAAATTCTATGTAATAACGGCGAATGATCTTTCCACCCTGCCCGCTCACTGTTACACGCTCTATAACTTTTCTAAGCTCCCGGAAGTGTCTCTACTCAAACTACTTCCGGCAGACGCGTTAGTAGTTTCATACAGCGAAAAAGTTGCGCTTACCGGAATCTATGAAAAATCAGTCTTAGAAGAACGTATTTTAACTGAAGAATCAAAACTTACAAGCTGGCTTGAAAAACAGCATATTGTACTAGATGATCTTAAAGACAGTATCGAAAAAGCTAATGAAGCACTTGATACACTACTCAGTAGCAATAACCTTCAGTCGGAATTTCTTCATAAAACTAGCGGATTTTTAAACTTGGTACAACTTGCCCAGCCAGTAGTTCTCAGTCCGACTCAGCACCTACGTCTTGCCGCACTCAGTCAGCTTGAGCACCACGTACGTGTACTTTCGCCAGCGTTTCTTAGCGACCACATTGTTGATAGTCAAAACGACGATTCGTTCTTACTCCGCGATCCAGCAACAGGCAAAGTATTAACCCTAGACGCACTTCGAAATTTTATTACCGCTCAATACCACGCAGGTCGTACCAACTTAGCAAAAGCCCTAGAACAAAAAACCGGCTACATCCGCCTATAAAATTCCAAGCACCGCGAGTCAGCTTTCACCCATTCAGCCAAACCCGAACAGCGGAAGGTTCTTTTTCTTGAATCAAGGAAGGACTTGCCCGAACACACAATAAAGAATCGTGAGGGATGCTTGTCATCGTCCTGACGCAAGAAAAAGAGCCTGGAGGTGTATCGAGACTTTGATGTTATGGGTGCGGTTTTGTCTTGCTTTTGGCGGCAAAAGCGAGAGAAGAAGATGATTGCTTTTTGACTAGATTCTCGATCTAGTCGGGGATGACGGAGCCCTACCCTTTCATCAACCCCCGAAGCGTTCTAATATCAGAATCAGAAAGCTCAATATTTTTCGATTGCAAAAATTCTTTAACCTTTGCTTCAGCTTCATCCGGCACAGAAACAACGCCAAGATGCTCGCGAATAAGACCGGTTAATTCTTCGCCGTAGCGTTCAATCATCTTTGGCCCAATTCCTGTTACCGCTTTAAGTTGTTGCTCAGTAGTCGGCTTATTGGTAGCAAGCGCTTCAAGGGTTTTATTTCCTGCAACCATATACAAAGGCACTTGCCGAGAAGCCCCTTCTTGAGAACGCCACGTTTTTAGAACCTGAAGAAGAGATTCGTCGAGGTCTTTTGCTTGAACTGGTTTTGAATCGTTTGCACTGAGTACATATTCTTCTTCAGAAGTAGACTGCGCAACTTCAGAAGAATGCTCTCGCAACTGCTCGTCGAAACTAAAAATTTCAGGATGCATTGCCAGCGCAGTATTATTAATGCCCTTAAGATACACACCGTCTAAACTTCGTACACGAGAAAGCGCCACATACCCCATACCTGGTGTAAATGCTCGGCTTAAATCTATTTCGGCACTATCGAGGCTCATGCCCTGGCTTTTATGAATCGTAATTGCCCAAGCCAACCGAAGCGGCAATTGTGTAACTCTGGCGCGTTCTTTTCCATCTTCTTCTAGAGCCCAGCTATGGGCTTCAATTGTTAACACTCTTCTGTTGCTCTGT
Organism: Candidatus Saccharibacteria bacterium UBA7683; assembly: GCA_002482925.1. Taxonomy (GTDB): domain Bacteria; phylum Patescibacteriota; class Saccharimonadia; order Saccharimonadales; family UBA7683; genus UBA7683. Next base: position 6,742 of record DLGX01000049.1, on the reverse strand, counting down.
AGTTCTACTAAAGGCTTACCTTCTTTAAAACCGACGACTTTACCGCGGGAACCATTTACAAATCCTTCCGAAAAGTTATTTGCTACAAACATTACCTCAGCGCCAACCTTAAGTTCTAAAATTTCAGGAGCCAGAACGCTTTTAGTAAGTTGTTCTACTTTTGCCTGTACACCGTATGTTTCCATTACAAAGGTTTTAGATTCATCAGAAAGCGCCTTTAAATGGCTATCGTTAATTTGTTCTACATCTTGATTATGAGAATAGAGCTTCGTAATAGAAACACCAGCAGGAATTTCAAGCCCAAGTCGTTCACTTAAGCTATCAAAGTGGGCTTCCATAATATCACCAGCGCGCATAGCTTCGAGTAAATCTAACAGCGGATCATTTTCTTGTCGATGTTGTTCGCTTAAGTAGCAGATTTTCGGCTTTAATTCAGCCCATGCTTTACTCAGATGTACAAAATCAATAGAAGTATCTCCCCTATTGATAGGTGGCAGCTGGAATAGATCACCCGTGAGAATAACTTGAATACCGCCAAACGGTTCTTCGCTATCGCGTAACCACTTGCAAACTTGGTTCACCATATCGAGCCGTTTGCCATGAATCATAGAAACTTCATCTATAACCAGAACATCTATATTGTTATAGCGTTTTATAAGACGATCGTTTTCTTTTAGCCATTTTTCGTCGCGCTCAGTAATTTCATCTCGTATACCAAGTCCTGACCATGAATGAATCGTGGTCCCGCCAATATGTGTGGCGGCTATTCCCGTACTAGCTGTAACTGCAACACGTTTTTTAGATTGTTTGGCAAGCTTAATAAACTGATTAAGAACATATGTTTTACCACTACCCGGTGCACCAGTTAAAAAAACTGATTCCCCACTCATCATTACCCTCAGCGCCTGCGTTTGTTTCATCATGCTAGTATAGCAGTGATTCATTAACTATCCGTTAATTTTGTGTGTACTTAAAAATATACTCTCCGATCTTTTCAATAGATTGCTTTGCCTCGGGCATATAGCGAGCAAATATATGCCAGACATGAAATAGCTCATGACTCACATGAAGTTCAACCTCTACCCCGGCCGCCCTCGCCTTTGTAACTAGTCGCACGGAATCATCGTAGAGAATCTCATTTTTATCAACATGAATGAGTAAGCGCGGCATACCCGACCAGTCTCCATGCAGTGGAGATCCAATGGGATCATCACGTGGCGTAGTTCCGCTATATGCATCTGTAAAGAACTTAAGTGCTTCAGGTGCTATGTAGAAATCTTTACTGCGATTGCTGGCTATAGTCGACCCCTTGAGGGTTGCGTCAGTTGGTGGAGAAATCACTACGGCACCAATAGGTAAAGGTAGTTTGTTTGTCTTAAGGTGTTGTAGTAATGAAAGTATCAGCGTGCCCCCTGCGGAGTCACCACCAAATATTATATCCGATGCATTATAACCTTGACCTAAAAGCCATTTGTAAGCAGCAACTGCTTCATGAAGCGCGGCAGGAAACGGATGCTCGGGAGCAAGACTATAGTTAAGTGCAAAAACTTTAATTTTTCCGGCTCGTCCTAAGCGTGCTATAAGATCTCTATACAGTACTGTTAAGTCAAATACGAATCCGCCGCCATGAACATAAAACAATACTTTTGTTTTACGAGACTTAGGCGTCGTTATCCATTCACCTTTAAAGTCCTCCCTATTGACTGCCTCTATACGTGCCCAGCGTGGTTTTGGAAAAAACTTTTCAAGTACTAGGAACCTTCTACGCATTAAATCAAGATTATCCGCATTTATAGTCTTGCTGAGTAAACCACCTTTTTTTATTGCAGTAATTACCGCTTTGCTTCGTAAGCTTGCCATTGCTTTATAGTATCAAGCTTTTTCAACATTGAAGCAACCTGCGATAAGCTACTAATTGCTACTGCGTTGGTATTCTTATCATATTTTGGCTTATTTAATTCTGTAGCGCGGTTAATCCAAAAGTGCGTCCATCCTTTTGGAAGATTTAAAGGATATTTGTCATCAATTAAAACCCCAGGTGATTTAGAAAAATTTTCTGCTAAGAATTCTCGTTTTGGCTGCGTAACAACATGTACTGGTATATGGAGGCCTCCGAGTGTTTTACAGGTTTTAATTTTATACCTCTGATACTCGCCGTTTCCATACGTCAGAATTCTTACATCGTAGGGAGATTTCATAATTTCATGCAAAAAATCATGAGTATCCTCGTAACAAAAATCGTGATTATTACGTGCTAGCTCCCGTTCAAATTCCCCTGAAATATACGACCATTTCTTACCACTTGCTGAGAAAATATGTTCTTCGTGATTATACAGCCGAAGCTTTTCGCCCATATTAGTATGAAAGGCGTCTACTGTTTTTCGATATGCCCCAGGGCTCATACCAAATTTCTTTAAGAATTGCTCCGCCCAATCTAGATACGCGTAGTGGTTGAAAAGTGTTTCGTCAAAATCAATAAATACGTTTAGCTCATTCAAAGTAAATCCTCATGAGCTGACGTGAAACTGCGTCGGTATCATGACGAATCAGGCTTCTGCTTTTTGCAATGGCATCATGCTGACGCTGCGGTATCGGATCGGTTGCTATCAACGGCAAGCCTATTGCTTGGTAATGGCATTTTTCAAATCTTTCAAGATCAAATTCAACAATTTTTTCGCCTTCATGAATATATTTTTCTAATAGCGTTCGAGGTGGCTCGTCAGTATTATAAATAACATAGTCTACTAACGGAGCACCTATAAAACGTTCTATTTCACTGGCGTAATCATGCACTTTAAAACCGTCAGTTTGATTGGGCTTAGTTACTAGGTTACAGACATAGACTAACTTTGCTTTGCTCTTCTTAATTGCTTGACGTACGCCTTCAACTACCAACGCTGGCGCAAGCGAACCATACAAATTTCCAGGTGCTATTACAATAACGTCTGCCGATTCAATTGCGTCTTTGCCGTCTTTTGTTAAATGCGCAATTGGATCAAGCGAAATTATTGGTTTTGTATTTCCTAAGAAGTTGTGGTGACCAATTTTGTATTCACCTCGTACTACTGAGCCGTCTTTTTGGGTAAGTATTAGCTGTGACTTTGTTGTTGTAACAGGTATTACCTTGCCTTGAATACGAAGCAGTTCGCTAGCAAGCTCAACTGCATCTTCAAATTTATCCGTCATTTTTTCTACGGCACTTAAAAATAAATTGCCGAAGCTATGACCGCGTAACCCTCCCCCTTCAGGAAATCTATAATTAAACAGTTCCCTAAGCTGGGGCGAATCACTGAGAGCTACCAAGCACTGTCGTATATCTCCGGGTGGCAAAACTCCAAGTTCATCACGAAGTATGCCTGTTGATCCACCGTCGTCAGCCATGTTTACGAGTGCAGTAATATCGTTAGCGTACTGCTTGAGTCCGCTCAGGAGCGTGAAGCTTCCTGTTCCTCCGCCTATTACAACAAATCTTGGTGCGTATATTTCTTTCACTTCCTGTATTGTACCTGGCATGAGGTTGTTTGAACATATATTTTTTACAACATCTACCCCTGTTGTCTACATGTGTCACAGAACTTCATTTAGCTTTTAACGATATTCGGGGTTGTCAAAATCAAATCGTGAACCTGCGTCCCATTCTTTTCGCATATTGCCGTAAGCGGGAATTCCACCTGTTTGTTTAAGCATCGATGCGAGGTGCATTAAGTTCCAGGTCATAAAAGTAGTGTTACGGTTCGTAAAATCATTATCGAGCCCCTCTCTGTCGCCTGATTCTTTTTTGTCGCCATAGCTTAGGCCTGGGCCAGCTTCGCCGATCCAACCAGCATCTGCTTGCGGTGGAATCGTATAGCCAACATGCTGAAGACTGTATAAAATATTTTGTGCGCAGTGCTTAATACCATCTTCGTTACCCGTTATTAAACATCCGCCAACTCGGCCATAAAAATCCCACTGGCCTTTTTCGTTTAGATCTCCTGATTGTGCGTAAAGGCGTTCGATTACCTTTTTCATTTCACTACTGTTATCTCCCAGCCAAATTGGACCAGCAAGTACTAAAATGTCCGCTTCATGAATTTTTTTATAAATCTCTGGCCATTCATCTGTTTCCCAGCCGTGTTCGCGCATATCGGGGTATACGCCTTGTGCAATATCATGATCAATAGCGCGAAGCTTTGTAACCTTTACGCCTTGTTTTTCCATAATATCTGCGCTCGCATCTACCAATAACTGAGTGTGGCTTTTTTCAGGCGATTTCGTGAGCGTGCAATTAATAAATACCGCTTTTAAGTCTGAATAGTTTGGCTTGTTCATAAAAACTCCTTCTTACACAAAAGATTAAACTTATAGTATAAGCGTATCATAAGCATCTTAGTGTTTATGTAGGATTACTTACAGTGTAATTTTTTCTAAACGAGCTTTATTAGCCCATTCGTCTGCCATTTCATTTCCAGGGTCATTGTTATGGCCTCTTACCCAAGTGAGTTTTGCCTTTGATTTTTTATAGAGCGGGCAAACTTCTTGTACGATATCAAGGTTTTTAATACCGCCCTTCTTCTGCCACCCATTAGCTTCCCATGCAAGTGACCATTTAGTAATAACGTTAATCCAGAATTCGCTATCGGTAAAAATTTCGCAGTCTGCACCATCCGCATGTTCAAGCGCGGCTATTAGCGCCTTGCCTTCCATGCGGATATTTGTAGATTCTTTGTCGTACCCTAACCTAACTGGCTTCATTTCTGGTTCGCTGTTGGCATTGGTGACTTCGATAACCGAAAATCCACCAGGTCCTGGGTTCGGACTACAACTGCCGTCGGTATAATAAGTCAGCATTTACTGGGTAACCACTAACGTACCGACTTTGCTGTCGTTTATATGATCATGAAACCCGTGCGTGCCTACTGTTTTAGCTGTGAATGTACCGCTTTGCCCAGAAGCTAATGTCTTCATATTCATTTCTGTGTTTTCACGGTGAGTTGGATGATCGTCTGAAGAAAATTGCACTGAATCATCAGATTCGTTCTTAACCGTGACGACCGTACCAGCTTTAACCGTAAGTGTTTCTGGGCTAAAGCCTTCGTTTGTAAACGTAATGGTTGCGGTATCAGACTGGCTACTTGTGTCTGCAGGGCTTTGAGTATTAGTGCTCTGAGATACTTCAGTACTTGTAGCTGGTGCTTCTGCTTTTCTGCCTGTTAAAGCCCAGATAAGCAAAGCCACGCCCAATACCAACAGCACGATTCCTACAACAAGTTTTGATGACCTACTTCGTTCCATGTTCACCTCTTTTCTTTACCTTACTATCATACCAATAATTGTAAGTTACTGCTGAAACTAAGCTCACTGCGTAAAAGAACCACAGCGTGCGGTACCATGGAACTGAAAGCTCTCTTCCAAGTGTTAAACCATGATAGAAAATAAAGCCCATCGCAATAATCTGCGCATATTCAACAAATTTCCACCATGATTTTTTACCAAACTTCTTTTTGAATTCGAATGCTAAGAAAATGAGTAAACTTATTGTTCCAAACATAATAGCAAACTTCATAACTGGCTCTGCATAAACAGTCAGGTAGCTCTGTGGAGGTAACCCGAAGCCGTCATTATTAAGCTGATAAATAAGTAGCCCAGGATGAAGCAGAATTAATGCAAGAACAGCCCAGCTTGTGTATTTGTAGTAACGTTTTACTTCACTAACTTCAACGTTCATCATTCTCCGAACAGCACCTACAACATAGTGTGTCCACATAAGACTGAACGCGATTAGCCCCAGTACAGGAAATAATTTATAGGTAGTAAACGCACCAGAAGAAAGTCTTTCAGTTGACCACACCACAAGCGCAAGCGCTGTAACAAGAATAGATAATGACCATGAACATATTTTAACGATAATTTTGTTATTCATGTAATGAAAGTTACTCCTTTTAGTTCTAGCATAGAGTATGCGCTGGCTTACCTTACTTTGCAATATCAGACCGTTTTTTATCTCTAACCTGTTTTTTGTATTCTTTCATAGTCATGTAAGTTGAAGTGTCTTTTACGTGATCCATAAATAAGATACCGTTCAAGTGATCTATTTCGTGTTGAACTACCTGGGCCTGCAAACCTTCAAAAATTTTTTTGTGTTTCTCACCGTTTTCATCTAGAAATTCAGCCTCGACCTTTAGATACCGGGGTGTTTTTGCAAACAACCCGCTTTTTCCTGCACTAATACAGCCTTCCCAGATCTGTTTTCTATTGCCAAACGTTTTTGTAATTTTTGGATTAACAATTACTAGTTCAAATGGTTCAACATCTGGCCGGTGTCTAGTCGGCAAAATTGCAATAACGGAAATTGCTAAATTCTCCCCTACTTGTGGCGCAACCAAACCCACCCCCAGTTTTTGCTCAGTCAGTGTATGCCTAATATTCTTAATAAGCTGTTGGATTTTTTGAGATTTAATTTCTTCTGACGTTACTTTTTTAGCTGTTTCACGAAGCACCGAATTTCCGAATTCGGTTATATGCATAATTTTCATCTAAATTCCTTCTAGTTATTCCAAGGTAAATGGTATTTTTGTGCTGGTTTTGAATCGCGACCATCAAACATATAAAAGTCTGTTACCGTGATTTTGTAAAACGGCGGGAACTTTTCAGTGTCAAGAATTTCAGAATCTAAGTTATGCCGTTTTGCCACCACCTGATACGCGGTTGAGCTTTCATCAATATCTTCAAGTAGCTCTGCCTTACCTTCAAACGAAACACA
>DLGX01000077.1 GCA_002482925.1 Candidatus Saccharibacteria bacterium UBA7683 | reverse complement strand
GCCATAGGTGCGTATGCCCCAACACGCGCGTATGGGTTCTTTGGAAATGTCCGTTGCCATCTATGAATAAGATGTCGGATTCCAGCGGTCATGAATATACCTGCAGGAATTAACACTAACCCATCACCACGCGAACCGGCGCTAAGCCCGCTAGCTAGTACTAGCACCACGCTTAAAATAAGTACGGTTAAATTAAGTCTATTAACCCTTGTACGCCAGAAGATAATAACGCCAAATAATATAAATATGAGTTCGAAGAATCTTACAAAGAATATTCCTGTTGGGCTTACTGATGGATTTGCGTTTGGCAGTACTGCCACAACGCTACTCATGTTTCCAAAGGCATTTTTAATATACCCGGTAATTGAAGGCAGATTTTGAATTCCCAAAAGATTCTTTAAAAACTCAATATTTTGAACTGAAAGGAATATAACAGCCACAAATGAAAGCACTAACACTAGCAAGCTCGGCACCTTAACCCAAAGAGGGGCTTCTTTAGCGCGTTCTCTAAAGACTCTACAAGCAAACAAGCTTGCTATAAGTGTCAGCACGGCGTAAATACCAAATGGTGCAAAAAGCAGACATGCCAGTGAAGTAGCATACAGTAATAGCCACTTTGTTTTATGTTCAAGTAGCTTCGTAAAGGATACGAGCGCTAGACAAAGCCAAAGACTAAATTCAATTCCACCGGTACCAAGCCTAGCAATGAACAAAAACCAATCAGCGCTAATAAAAATCGCAGTGCTCAGAAGTGCTGTAGATTTACCAAACCAGCGCTTCAGCAGAGCGTAGAGTGCAAACGCTACAAGTAACCCGATAAATGCACCGCCAATTCTAATAGTAAATGCGCTTATACCCAGTGTTTTAAAGCTAAGGAACTGTATAACTGAATGCAGTGGATACAGCGGGAGCTTTGCGATTTCAGCAAGCGAGGTATGGCGTGCAGCGGCTACTGCTTCAGCTTGGCTAATCCCCCCTTGTAAACTACCAATCTGCCATCCAAGAAAATACACAATGAACCCAAAAATAATTGTATACCCAAACCAGTAGCGATAGTTGTAGAGCAAAAGCTCTTTAAGCGTGCGCGTTTTCATTAAGAATAATTATAGCACTATTGGTGCCTAGCAGAACTCTTTGTGGTAAAGGGTGATAAACTAATCTTCCGTTGGCACCCACGTACCATCTTCTAGGGCAATGGTGGACCTAATCCGAAAATTATCACTACATCTTGACAGAACAGAAGCGATGAAACGATCTACCGTTACGTAGCTATAGGGTGATGTACAGCCTAGCTATTTATACTAGTTTATATCTTGGACAACACGATCACTAACAAAAGAAATAATGCGAAAACTCCAAATACCCAGTTAAAAGCAGTACTTAATTTAAAGGTTGTTCGGACGCCATGACCTTTTGCAATACTCGTCCATTCACTGAGATCCGACATAGTCATATGGAGATAGTGCTTATTACCGTTTTTCAATTTTATATAAACCATGCCACCACCCCTTGGCGGTCTAGCCATGTACTCGATTTCGTTAAGTGCAACATCAAAAATAGTAGTTGAATCAGGTGCTACAAGCCTAAGACGCTGGGAATCATTAGTATAGTTAAGCGTATAATTCTGACTAACTGGTGTAGTGAGGTTTGCTGAATATTGTACGTTTGATGTTTTATCCATAGTTTTATAATAACGGCTTTAGGCAATATTTCATAGAGATTCATTGTGCTTGATGACAGCATACATAATGACATCACTAAACCACATATGTGGTAGACCTAATGCGAAAAATTGGCACCCGATCATGGAGGCACAGAGGCGATGGAGAGATTTACTGTTTGTTGAGTGGAGCAGACACAAGAGTGGCTACGTACCCGAAGGATGATGCACTTTTGTGAGAACGTTTTAACTAAGAGTTAACCTAAAGATGTGCCTTGATTAATTTCAGATTCTGATTTTCTCAGGCTCATGTTGCAGCAGTGCTTCCAGGGTCCCTTGGTACAAAGTTCACACTCAAAGCAACTTTCCCAAGGAGGCTGAAGGCGTCCTGAAAAACTGACCCAATAAATTCCTGCATCGCTTGCTCGGAAGGGCTTGTGTGACGTAAGACAAACCTTCCGTGCGTAGCTTGCTCATCCGAATCAGTAACCCACATGCCACTACTCATAAACAATGTAGAAACAGGGCTAAGTAAGTTGAGGTTTTCATAAAACGGCTCAACCTCACCCACACGCTCGACCTGTCGCTCAACTGCAGCTTTGAATACAGTAGAAAGTATGACATGATCATTGATTTCTAATGGGGGCTCAATTGTAAAATTGATTCCCTTGGGGCGTACATTCATTGCTTTTATTCCCTGTGACGTACCCGCGACAGCTGGCTGCATTTCTTTCAATGCATCAACTGTTATAACTATTTCTGGTATCTTTTTCATAATTAGCAAATGTACAGTTAAGCGAATTTATAATCAACCATAAGCACTCTTAAAAGTGCTTATGGTTTGGCGGACCTAGGGGGTAGCGCACCAAATTGTTTAATGCTTTGTGTCGAGCGATATGAACTTGAGTTTTTCTGGATGGAAGTAGAGTTCTATTCTTCCAGTTGGACCGTTACGATGTTTGGCTAAAATTAGGTCTGTTATGTGTTGACGATCTGTTTCTGGGTTGTAGTAATCTTCGCGGTATAAGAACGCCACAATATCGGCATCTTGTTCGATTGAACCAGATTCACGAAGATCAGAAAGCTGGGGAATTTGCGGACTTCGGCTTTCCACCGAACGTGAAAGCTGTGAAAGTGCAATAACGGGTACATTAAGTTCGCGGGCAATAAGTTTAAGGCCACGGCTGATTTCAGAAACTTCTTACACGCGGTTGAAATCATTACCACCCCTAGA
>DLGX01000010.1 GCA_002482925.1 Candidatus Saccharibacteria bacterium UBA7683 | reverse complement strand
AGATGTTAAGGTGATTGTTATGACTGCGCTGAGCCAAGATGAAGATCGTAAGCGCGGTGAAGAATTAGGTGCCGACAGATACGTTGTTAAAAGCCAGGTAACCCTAGATGATGTTGTCACCATGGTGCAAGACCTACTAGCGGGAACTTCGTTCCAAACCCCTCAAGCGGATGAGCCCGCAGCACAACAAACTGAAGACCCAAGTATCCAGACAGCAGATCAAACAACCCAGACTTCACCTACCCAAGGCACTACACCAGATCCTACAACACTTACAGACGAAGTTGCGCAGTTTGTTGCAACAAGCCCGCTTATGAACGGCGTGGCCCCGCAACCGCAAGCTCAGCCTCCGCAAAACCAGCATGCGACTCCTCAACCACCCGTCAACCCACCCCAGATTTAAATAAAATGGAATCCGTCAGACTTAATAAATACCTTGCGCATACCTTCGGTATAAGCCGTCGAGAAGCAGACACTCGAATTGAACAGGGTAGGGTTTTGTTAAATGGCAAGCCCGCTATGCTCGGCAACGTGGTTCAACCTGGCCGTGATGTTATTACCATGGATGATTCACAGGTTACACACGTTCAAAAACGCTACACCTACGTACTGCTTAACAAACCTGTTGGGTATATTTGTTCTAGAAAGCAACAAGGCGATACGCCAACCATTTACGCGCTACTTCCAAGACAGTACCAACAACTCAAAGTTGCAGGACGACTCGACAAAGACAGCCAAGGCCTATTGCTACTCACAGACGATGGCGATACCATTTTTAAATTAACTCACCCAAAGTTTGGCAAACAAAAAGTGTACGAAGTTGGGCTTAATAAGCCACTAACCGCCGAAGATCTTGAAACAATCAATAACGGCATAGAACTTGAAGACGGTGTGAGCGATCTTAAGGTTTCAAAATTAAGCGGAACAACGAAACCAAACATGTATAAAGTTACTATGCATGAAGGCCGCAATCGACAAATTCGCCGAACTTTCGGTGGTTTGCGTTACATGGTAACTCATCTAGAACGCACTAAGTTCGGAAACTATACTCTCGACCAGCTCAACGGGGCATCCCACTTGCAAATCTAAGCTTTTTTATGTTATAATTATATATAATCAATCCTATAAACTAAGGTAAAATAAATCTGTGAGTAAAAAACTTCCTGTAGTAGCAATTGTTGGCCGTGCAAACGTTGGTAAATCCAGCTTGTTTAATCGTGCACTTCAACGCCAAGAAGCTGTAGTAGCTCGCGAAGCTGGTACTACCCGCGATTCAGTGTATAGAACCATAGAATACGGCGCACACCACTTCTGGCTCGTAGACACCGCAGGTCTTAAAGAAGCTGAAGATGATTTTGAAGCTACTATTCAAGAACAAATTGAAGAAGCTACTGTAGCAGCAGATGTAATTATTGTAGTGGTAGAAGCGCACACCGCAATTTCTACCGAAGATCGCCAGATTGCAAAAAAAGCTTTGAAGAGTAAAAAACCAGTTATTCTTGTTACCAACAAAGCAGATCAAATAGAAAAAACCGGTGCAGATACTCCATGGGAACGACTTGGAATTAAAAAAATTGTTAAAACCAGTGCCACCCAAAATCAAGGTACCTACGATCTTCTTGATGCCGTTACTGACCTTATTCCAATCAAAGAAGCACTTCCTGAAGATGATGTTCTACGTATTGCACTGCTCGGCCGACCTAATGTAGGTAAGAGCCATTTATTTAACACGCTCGCTAAAAAACAACAGGCAGTTGTAGCCAATGTCGCAGGAACAACTCGTGATGTTAACCGCGTGCGTATTCGCTATGAAGGCCAAGACATTGAACTACTTGATACTGCAGGCATTCGAAAAAGTGGCAAAATTGAACGCGGTATAGAAAAATTCAGCGTACTACGAAGCCTTCAGGCTATTCAAGAAGCCGATGTTTGCTTGCTATTAATGGATGTGAGCGAACACAGCACGGCATTAGACCAAAAAATCGCCGGCCTTATTAAAGAAGCAGGCAAGGGCTTAATTATAGTAGTAAGCAAGTGGGATAAACTTAAAACACTTGTAGAAGAAGCCCCTGAAGCAACCGATGAAGAAGAGGAAGAAATTCTTAACAAGCGCGAAAAGAAAGCAAGGGCAAAGGCACAGGCAAGCGTACAACAAATTGTTACTAAAGATGCCTACACTCGTGATGCTATTGCAAATCGAATCACATACAACTTCCAGTTTGTACCATGGGCTCAGCTTTTATTTACCAGCGCAGTTACCGGTCAAAATGTCACCAAAATTATCGATCTTGCTCGGGGTATAGATGAACGAAGAAAAACTAAAATTAAAACTGCCGACCTTAATAAACTTCTTGCAGCTTCAATTCAGGCGCATCCAGCAGCAGGCTTAAAAAACCGCCACCCGAAACCCCGATACTTTGTACAAGATGATATTTCACCGCCAACATTCAGGCTCTACGGCGCACACTTAGAATACCTTCACTGGAGTTGGAAACGCTTCTTAGAAAAAAACCTTCGTGAAGCCTATGACTTTACCGGTACCCCAGTGAAATTCTACATGATGAACAATGCTCGTAAATCTGGCAAAACCACCAAATTCTTACCAAAAGTCACTCCTGAAGAACTTGCAGCAAGCGAAGTTGTCGAAGCAGAGATATTATAAGTTAGAGTAGCTAGAATATGTCACTAGCCAAAGACCCAGAACTAGTAACATTTAAAGAAATCGGGTTATCGATTTCTAGCCAAGATCTACTTCTACTTGGTCTGTGGGTTGTGTCGACTGCCAAACTTCAAAAAGTGAGACATGATGTTCATAGTACTACCAAAGATTCTCGGAATTTTTCGTTTACGCGAAAGACAGTTCCGCCTCTGAATTATCCAGATCAACGAGCACCTCAACGAGTAATAGATCTGGTTTCTGAAATATATGATGCTACACAACAAAGATATTCTGAGTTCTTAGGGCGCCCACTTAGTGCACTTCCTACGCGGTATGCAGCGACAGCCATACTGCATCTTGCAGGTGATCAAGAAACAGAAGGCCACCTAGATTATCACCCCAGTGCTAACGCCTATATAAATGTTCCTTCGACTGGAGGGCATCTCTACGTAGCCAAAACGGAGCAAGCGCGTACCTTAGAAGCAGTACGCGAAGATAGCCACGAAGTAACACCAGAACCTTGCACGGTGGCATTATTTGACGGAAGTCGGTTTGCCCACTTTGTAGACGCTATTCCAGCATCTGCTACCGGCTTTCGAGCTGGCATCAATACGAGCTATTGGGATCCTAGCAGAGCTACTAGTGCCCAGGCTTCTCATCCAAGACAAACAGTTCAGTAAATAGCGCCACAAACCGAAATTCAACACTCCATGTTTTTGTCATCCTGAGCGCAGTCGAAGGATCTAGGCTTCAAAAAGATTTTTCCAAGTAGGATTCATCTGTCCGATCAGCCTATCCTTCTTTCTACGATCCCAGCCCTTGAGTTGCTTTTCACGAGCAATGGCAGCAACTACACTTGAAGTTTCTTCGTAGTAGACAAGTTTATTGCAATTATATTGCTTAGTAAAACCGTCGACAAGTTTTGACTGATGCTCGAAAATTCTGCGGTCTAGGTTATTTGTTACACCGATATATAGCACTCTATTTCCTGAATTCGTAAGCATATATACGTAGTAACTTTTCATTATTTTATTGTTGCAAATTAAGGTTAAATCAAGATTAACTACTAGATCCTTCGACTGCGCTCAGGATGACAGGGTGGGGTACTGTATACTAAAGTAATGGCCTTATTTCAAAAATTCCAACGTGAAGATAGTATATTTCAACTTGTCCGTGAACAGCCAACAAGCTCAGAGCAGAGCGAAAGCTTTATTACTCTTATAGTAGGCCTCGGTAATGTCGGTAAAGAATTCGAAGGCACTCGCCATAATAGCGGCTTCATGGCGGTTGACGCCTACGCAAAAGAAAACGGCTTTCCTGCCTGGCAAGAAAAAGCAAAATTCAAAGCGTTACTAAGCGAAGACTTTGTAGCCGGTCAGAAAGTTGTGCTAGCCAAGCCAACCACGCTCTACAACCTTTCAGGAGAGTCTGTACGGGCGCTAAAAGACTTTTACAAGCTAAGTAACAAAGATATCATTGTGATCCATGACGAGCTTGATTTACCGTTTGGAACTGTTAAAGAAAAACAAGGTGGGGGATCCGCTGGCAGCAACGGCCTTAAAAGCATCATAAGCCACATTGGCGAAGATTTTAAACGCATTCGAATTGGTATTAAAAACGATCTTTTAGAAAAAATGGATGCCGCAGATTTTGTACTCAGCAAATTTTCAAGCACAGAAAAAAAGCAGCTCGATCAAATAATCAAAACTGCTTTAGAAAAAATCTAATATTACTTTGTTTCAATGTCCCAAATCGGGACAAGCCTGCCGGGAGTTAAGTTCATTGCACCGTGTGATAATGGTGAAGCAAGGTTTTGCACTATTAAGCTGGGTGACCCAAGAATCCCGCGCCTGTGATTAGCTGCTTCAAATACTGCCAAGCCACCCAAGGGGTATCCAATCCGTAAACCATAACCAGAAGTATCATCGATATGCTCCTTGAGACTATCTCCAGCTTCCATATACCACAAGAAATAGCCATCTTCGACTGAAACAGGCTCTTTTTTAGTAGCATCAAAGAGCGAGTCGGCAATATTCATTCCAATTGCCTCAAACCGCGCCTGCAACAGACCAGATGGCCTTATGAAAACAGGTGGGATCTCACCGCCACTCGCCACAAGTTCACGCAATTGGTTGTTGCGCTCTCTGTGAATAGGAGTGATCGACTGATGTGCAATCCTTTGAAGATCAAAAGCCACGTGATCACTGAGCCCGATAGCATCAGTGTCTACTAGCGCCAAACCGCGATGAAATTGTCTTCCAATTTCATGCGTGTCGTGCGCAAGTTCAATGTGAGCAATGGACATAATATTATATATTATAGCAAATTTAGTATAAAAAGTCAAGTAACATTATTTCCACAGTTTTTACAACATCGCGTTGCTAATATTTCGTATTTAAGTATTTAACAACTTTATCAACAGAAAACTTCTACTAAAGAGTTGCTGCTCTCTGGACATACATCAGTCTCAGCTCTTGTTCTTGAGGTGAGAGCATATCAAATTCTTCATCACTCATTCCTGCGCATTTTGTTGAAGGAGGTGTCTCTTCTTCTAATACTGTTGAGAGGAACCGTCTTGTTTCACTCATTTCACCAGTTAGACCCGAGATATTCTGATCAATAAAGTTAAACATATCAATTCTACGTTGAACGTATGAAAGCCTGAGATCAGACGGTATTAAATCTAGTACCAATTCTTCAATTTCTGCACATGTCCAAGCTTCACCAGTCTCCGGGTTTTCTACACCTGGAAGGCGAGCGATATCAAATTCAATATATTCATGTAATGCAAAATAACCCTGCAACTGTTCTGGAATATTTTTATGAACTTTAATTATAGGTGGAGTACCTTCTTCTGGATTGTTACTAGGCCACACACTCACAAGCGAGTTACAATCTGCTCCTGTAAATGAATCTGTGTAGTAGGGAATAGGCGGGAGATCTTCAAAGTTAAAATAGGTTGTGGTAATTTGATCATTGCCCAAACCTTCATGCCAACCTATCAATTGCTCTGGATTATATTCTTGCACTGCCATTAAATTTCTCCGTGCGTGTTCATTGAATTAAAGTGTAATAATAGCATAGATTATAATAAAAGTCAAGTAAAATAAACAGCGCCCGGCAGGGGTGGGCACTGTCGGGCGCTGAAACCTCCCTTCAACCCACCCGGATAACGCGTGTAAAGTATGTCTCTCTCGAATACTTACAGCTAGGCGTAAACGCCGACCTCTAAAGGCTCGTCCTTGAATTGGGGTTAAAGGGGTTAGAAGATCCTCAAAGCTTGGCTTCAAACGTGCAAGTGCACTTGCCTAAGTACGAAAAGTGGAGGGTAAAAACTTTATGCGCTACTTTTGAGGACTTCCTAACATTTTCTACCTAAGTAGAATGTTACAATGGGGTATATAAGGTACTAAAGTGATTTACTCACTTACGAATTACCACATTAGCATACAGAGCTAATATTGTCAATACTTTTTAGAAGAATATTGTATGAAAATCAACAAGATTATAAAAAATCATAAGCAGTATCCACCATATCTGTTAGAAATCGCTTCTCAGCCAAAAGAACTCTACTATATTGGTGAACCGCCTGAAGATTACCTACCAGCGGTCACCATTGTCGGCGCTCGTAAAATCACTGCTTACGGAAAAGATATCACTTATAAGCTTGCGTACGACCTCGCCAAACAGGGAATAACCATAATTAGCGGATTAGCCCTAGGGGTAGATGGCGTTGCCCATCAAGGTGCAATAGATGCAGGCGGTAGAACAATTGCAGTACTGGCTGGTGGTTTAGATGAAATCACACCGCCCTCACATAGAAACCTGGCAATCGAAATTCTTAAAAAACACGGCACCATTATGAGCGAATATCCCGCTGGTACCCCTTCACTTAAACAGCATTTTATAGCCAGAAATCGAATTGTTTCTGCACTTTCAGACATGGTAATTATTGCTGAGTCTGCTGAGAGCGGAGGCTCTCTTGCTACAGCCAACTTCGCTCTAGAACAAAATAAGCTTGTAGGTGCTGTTCCAGGCAACGTAACAAGCTCGCAAAGCGTTGGCACCAATAATCTTATTAAAAGCGGGGCAATACCAATCACGATGGCTCAGGATGTGCTTGACGCACTTGGCCTCCAGGCTTCAGAAAAAGCCCGTGAAGAAGTGTTTGGTGATACCAAAGAAGAACAGATCATCATCGATATCATGAAGCAGGGCATAACCGAGCTTGACCAAATTCAAATTAAAAGCGAACTTGAACCAAGTGTTTTTAGCCAAACCATTACCATG
This sequence comes from Candidatus Saccharibacteria bacterium UBA7683, assembly GCA_002482925.1. Lineage (GTDB taxonomy): Bacteria > Patescibacteriota > Saccharimonadia > Saccharimonadales > UBA7683 > UBA7683. Next base: position 3,667 of record DLGX01000010.1, on the reverse strand, counting down.
CTAGAAATTAGCGACAAAATTCGACCGCTCGGCGCTGCTCACTGGACGCTCCGTTAAAATAAAATGTGCATGGTAAAATAAAGATATGAAAGTAACTAAATACGGCCACGCCTGCTTATTTGTTGAGAAGAATGATCAAACGCTCGTAATAGACCCCGGGTGTTTTACAAAACTACCTAAAAGCATCCCGAACAATGTCGTAGCTGTTATCATTACCGAAGAACATGCGGATCACTATGATCTTCCTAATCTAGAATTGTTGCTAGAAGTGAACCCAGAGGCAATCGTATATACTACTTCCGTCGTTAGCAACATACTTAAAGCTATCAATATAAGTGCGGTTGCGATAGAAGGTAGAAGCACAAAAAATGCTGGTGATTTTACCTTGCACTTTTCCGAAACACCTCACGCCGTGGTACACAAAACTTCGCCGTGCCAGTCACTGTCAGTTCAGGTTGATGATTCAATCTATTATCCAAGTGATTCGTACCAAACAATAACGGGTAAAGTTTCGTTGCTCGCACTTCCAGTTTCTGGCCCTTGGTATAAAGTCACTGAATCAATTGATTTTGTAAACAGTATTGATTCACGCAAAATTCTCCCTACGCATAACGCGCTTAACAGCCCGGTAGGTAATATGGTTGCCCAAAATCATATCAAAGCACACTTAGAAGAAAACGGGCGTGAATGGGTTGACCTCAAAGATGGTGAATCTTTAGAACTATAATAACCTTGACGGGACGTTTGGCTTTGCTGTAGTGTTAGTGGCTGTTGCATTTAAGCAAGAAAGCCATTAACGTTATATAAGCATGAGCAAAAAAAACTTAGTAATAGTAGAGTCCCCGGCAAAAGCTAAAACTATCGAAAAATATCTCGGTAGTGATTTTAAAGTACTTTCAAGCGTTGGACACATCCGTTCAATTGCTAAAAAAATCAAAGGCGGCGGCGAACCTATTGAAGTTAAAAATGGTTTTAAAACTACGTACGAAATTGACCCTGAAAAAAAGAAGGTTATTACAGAACTTAAGAAGGCAGTAAAAGAAGCTGAAACAATCTGGCTTGCAACTGATGAAGACCGAGAAGGTGAAGCCATTGCCTGGCATTTATGCGAAGTGCTGAAGCTCGATCCTAAAACTACCAATCGTATTGTATTTCATGAAATTACCAAAACAGCTATTGAAGAAGCCGTAAAAAATCCTCGTACTGTAGATATGAACTTGGTTCAAGCCCAACAAGCCCGTCAGATACTCGATAGAATTGTTGGTTTTGAACTTTCACCAGTAGTCTGGCAAAAAGTACCTGGTGGTAAATCTGCTGGTCGCGTGCAGTCTCCGGCAGTTCGTTTGTTAGTAGAACGCGAACGAGAAATTGAAGAATTCGAAGGAAGTTTTCAATTTAAAGTTACCGCTGAATTTGAACACAGCGGTGAAACCGTTAAGGCAGAGCTCCCGAAACGTTTTAATACCGAAGCTGAGGCTCAGGCATTCTTAGAAAGTTTACTAGGTGCATCATTCACCGTAAGTGATGTCACTACCAGTCCAAGCACACGAAACCCAGGTGCACCATTTACTACCAGTACCTTGCAACAAGATGCCAACAGCCGGCTTGGCTTTAGCGCCAAAGCCACAATGGGTTCAGCGCAAAAATTGTATCAAGACGGTAAAATTACCTACATGCGTACTGATTCCGTAAACCTCAGTGGTCAGGCACTCTCGCAAATGACTGATTATATTACGTCTGAATTTGGACAGCAGTATCACCAAATCAGAACATTTAAAACCAAGAACAGTAGTGCACAAGAAGCCCACGAAGCAATCCGACCAACAGATATTCGAGCAGAATTTGCAAGTAGCGACGAATATAATCAAAAATTATATGACCTTATTAGAAGGCGTACTCTTGCCAGCCAAATGGCACCAGCAAAGCTAGAAAAAACTGTTATTACCATTACAATTTCTTCTGGGAAAGAGGTATTTGAAGCTAAGGGCGAAATCGTGCTGTTTGATGGATTCTTAAAAGTATACGGTGGCAGCAAGAAAGACCCAGAGATTCTGCCAGCACTTAGTTCGGGAGATATACTAAATGTCACCACCGCTACAGCAAAGCAAGTTTTCGCGCGACCGCCTGCTCGTTACAGCGAAGGTAGTTTGGTTAAAAAACTTGAAGACCTTGGTATTGGCCGTCCTTCAACCTACGCAACTATTATCAACACCGTCCAAGTTCGTGGATACGCAGAAAAAGGTGAATCTGAAGGCGAACCACGAGATGTGGTAGTTCTAAACCTAAAAGATTCTTCAATTGAGCGCGAAGTTGTTCAAGAAAAAACAGGTTCTGACAGAGGTAAACTTGTACCAACCGCCAGTGGTAAAATTCTTAATGACTTTTTAGTTGATCACTTCGAACAAGTCGTAGATTATGGCTTTACTGCAAAAGTAGAAGAAGAATTCGATCAGATTGCAGAAGACACCCTTGAACGCAACAAAATGCTTGAAAAATTTTATGAACCATTCCATAAACTCATAGAAAATTCAGGCGGAATAGACCGCTCAACTGTAGCTCAGGCACGCGAAGTCGGCATTCATCCTAAAACAGGTAAACCGATTTTAGCAAGATTCGGGCGTTTCGGCCCAATGCTTCAACACGGCGCAACAGAAGACAAAGAAGAAAAGCCAGACTTCGCACCTCTTCCTAAAGGCGCAAAACTTGAAACCGTCACACTAGAACAAGCCCTTAAGGCTTTTGAGTTGCCCAGAACTGTAGGCCAAACTGAAGATGGCAAGGCTATTAAAGCAAATATTGGACGCTTTGGGCCTTACATACAGATAGATAAGCTGTTTGTAAGTATTAAGCCGCTTGATCCGCACACAATAACACTAGAAGAAGCACTGGAGCTCTACGCAGCTAAGCTTAAGAGCGAAGCAGAAAAAAATATTGCAGATTTTGGAGACGGCATAAAGGTGTTAAACGGACGCTTTGGGCCATATATAACAGATGGCACAAAAAACGCTAAAATCCCCAAAGACTCAGACCCTAAAGCAATAACCCACGAAGAAGCCAAAAAAATGCTTAAAGATGCACCTGCCAAGGGTAAAAAAAGCTTTAAACGCAGGGCCACAAAAAAGAAATAGCGTTACATGCGACCTCATCATCGACGAATACTGGGATCAATGAATACACTTAAATCGTTGGCAACTCAGCAGCTTGCTGGCGAAACTAATACCAATATCAGAGTGGAACAACTTGAAAGTGGCGCTATTGTACTAAGTTCTGCTGTAGTGCTTCCAGAGAAAGACGAACCAAGCGTAGTTGAAGCGTTTTTTCCTGCAAATCCAGATGCGTATCCTTCGATTATGGGAGAATACGATGGAACAATGCGTATATTACCCAGAAAACAATTCCCCCAAGTAGTGGCGCTATTGCTTGCCGACATTATACAACAGTAGTGATATGCTTATTATTCACTACTTTTGACAAGTGCAAAAGCTTACATCTAGTGTGTTCATGTATTTCCAAAGTACGCTATATAGTGCTATAATTTAGCTATACATCCTATCACTAGGTGTTGACTTATAAAAAATTATGTATTACAATATGTTTATAGATAATTAAATCAAGTAATTTTCAAGAGGAACTATGGAAGATACAGCCAAACTCGACATCAAAAAAG
>DLGX01000065.1:5209-8717 GCA_002482925.1 Candidatus Saccharibacteria bacterium UBA7683 | reverse complement strand
GCTTCAATAGCCGAACTACAATTTTATCTTGAGAAGTTAAAGAAGCATGATTAAAGCAGTTGTTTTTGATATAGACGGTACACTGCTAGATACCTCAGAATTTATCTATCAGGCATACGAACACACAATTAGAACCCATAAGCACCCAGAACGTAACCGTGAAGATATTGCTTCGCAAATTGGCAAAAAGATTGAAGATTGTTATGCATTTTTAACCCCTGGGGCAGAGTACGAAGCACTCATTAAAACTCACACAAAATTTCAAGCTGGCAATATAGCCCTAGTACGTGCATTTAGTAATGTTTCAGAACTTATTTCTGGGCTTAAAGCAGATGGGTTAAAGGTAGGTCTCTGGACTGGTCGAAAGCATCATGTCGCAGAGACACTTGTTAGCGGAGGGCTTGATCCTTCTGTTTTTGATTGCATTATTGATGCCACGATGACTACTAAAGGAAAGCCCGATCCAGAAGGCTTTCTGATAACTGTTTCTCAACTCAGGGTTGATCCAAGTGAAGCCATTATGGTTGGTGATGCTGGGCTTGATATCGCAGCAGGTAAAAGTGGTGGAGCAGCTGCGACAATTGGTATAACACATGGATTCGGCACAAAAGAAGAACTAGAACACGAAGGCGCAGACTTCATACTCGATTCACTCGAAAGTATTAAAAATGTGATTGATGACATAAGGAATACACATGACGCATAAGGAACTTGAAGAGTATATTTTAGCAAAACCAGCCAGCTGGTTAGATTATCCGTTTGGCGAAACAGCAGCTGTATATAAGGTTGGTTCAAAAGAAACCGCCAAAATGTTCGCGCTTATTAAGAATGGAAGCGATCCTGCAGATATAAGCCTGAAATGCCCGCCAGAGCTTGCACAGCAACTGCGTGAAAAGTATGAAACGGTGATGCCTGGTTATCATCTTAATAAAAAACTTTGGAACACTATTTTGTGTACAGGACAAATTGAAAAAGATTATATTTTAAGCCTGATCGATCTTTCGTATAACTTGGTTGTTGAAGGTCTTTCAAAAGAAGAACAAGCTAAGTTAACAAATTCGCAGTAAGCGAATACAGCTTCGCCAACCCTTCTTAAAAACCCGAATAACGGAGATTTACTTCTTTCGAGTTAAGGAGTAACTTGCTTGAGCCCACAGCTTTTTTAATGCGAAAGATGCTTGTCATCGTTACGACGCGGAAGAAGTAAAATGGAGTTAATCGAGTCTTTTTAAGCCAGGGTTGAGGTTTTGATACTTTTTAAAAAGTATGTGAAAAGAATATTCTTCCTCACTTTTGGCTACAAAAGTATGACAAAATAGCATCCATGGCTCCCAAAGCTCGACACGCTTCCAAAATTATTTGACTGCGCCAGAACGATGACAAGCATCCTTCGCGATTCTTTAGTTATTTGCTCAGGCAAGTCCTGGCTTTACTCAGTCAAATAATTCTTACACCATTCGGGTTTGGCTGAATGGATGGGGCGCTGTATTCGCTTGCAGCGAAATATAAAATTTATCGGTCGCGGTTGAGAATATCTTCTATGGATTTTAAATCTTCAATAGAGACTTTTATTTTTTCTGATGAATCCTTTTTTTTGAAGCTTGAACGGCTGAGCGTTAAGTTCTTTTTTGCAGTAGCAATTTTCGGCTTAAGTGTAGTGAGAATATCGCTATCGAGCGTATTATTTCTCTGGGATCTATCAAGTGTTTCTTTTGATTTAGTGTCTATTTTAGGACTACTGCTAAATTTTTTCTTAGGTTTATAGGTAGTATTGTAGAGTTCATTAAGCTTCTGAAAATTACCTCGGAGTAAGATTTTTACTAAGGCAACATCATTTTGGGTTGGAGCGTAGTCTAGCTGGCCTTCGTATTCGTCGATAATACCAAGTGCTTCGCTGGTTGCTTGCAACGATTCTCGCATTGTTTCTTGACCAGGTTTGCTTCCACCACTTGTAAGAATCAGCACAAGTGCAATTATAACTACAACTATTCCTGCAATAATTAAGTAGAGCCTCTTTTTTGAAGCTGGTTCAGAACCCATCTGATAGTAGTTTTGGTTTTGTGGTTGTCCAAATTGTGGCATTTCCATAGGCCTTATTAAAGCATAAACAGATATGAAACGATAGCTTTGCTGTACAATAACACTATATGGAGTGTAGTTTTGGAAGCTAAAGATGAAATAAAGCAGCGACTCAGCATTGAAGAGGTGATCGGTAATTACCTTGAATTAAAGCGCGCCGGGCGAAATTTTAAGGCTAATTCACCGTTTAGTAATGAACGAACACCGAGTTTTATGGTGAGTCCTGAAAAACAAATCTGGCATGATTTTTCTTCCAATAAAGGTGGCGATATGTTCAGCTTTATTATGGAGGTTGAAGGTGTTGATTTTCGTGAAGCTCTGGAAATTCTTGCTAAAAAGGCGGGTGTGGACCTTAGCCAATATCAGAGAAAGAGCGATGGCACGACTGCTAAACTTAAAAAACGCCTCCTTGAAGCGCACGTTGCGGCAGCCCAGTTTTATCACCTCTGTCTTTCGCGAAAACCTGAAGCTCTAAGCTACATAAAACAAAAACGCGGGTTTACACCAGAGACCATTCGTACTTGGCAATTGGGCTATTCGCCAGACGACGGAAGATCGTTATATACGTTTTTAAAAAAACGTGGTTTTACCGAAGCCGAACTTTCGAAAGCTGGCTTAATTACTAAGCGCCGTGATGGTTTTGGCGACATGTTCCGTGGCCGAATTATGATTCCGCTCGCCGATGGCCAGGGTAATATTGTTGGTTTTACAGCCAGATTATTAAAAGATGATAAAAATGCGCCAAAATATTTTAATACCCCACAAACGTTGATATACGACAAAGGCCGCCAAGTTTTTGGCCTGCATCATGCAAAAGATGCTATTAGAAAAGCAGACGTAGCAGTACTAGTAGAAGGCAACTTGGATGTTATTGCTTCGCACCAAGTTGGTATAGCAAATGTAGTGGCCGCCGCAGGAACAGCCATGACTACAGATCATCTGAGAAGCTTGAGTCGATTAAGCCTTAATATTCGTTTAGCATTTGACGCCGACCAAGCGGGGCTCAAGGCTGCTGAACGTGCCATTCCAATTGCTCAAACTGTGGGGGTAGACATAAAAGTAGTGAGTTTGCCAGAAGGCGTTAAAGATCCGGATGAGCTTATTCAAACAGATCCCTAAAGCATGGCAGGCGCAAATTGATCATGCTGATGACGCCACTACCTGGACGCTCAAGCGTTATGAATCTAGCTATGATAAAACTACTGCTGAAGGAAAGCGCGCACTTTCAACCAAAGCGCTCACTATAATCGCTGGTTTACAAGATCCAGTAGAACAAGAACACCACCTTCACGCGCTTTCAGATTCGCTTGGTGTTTCGCTTGAATCGCTCATTAGAAAATTACAACAAACTACTAAAAAATCCGCACCAAAAAAACAAAGTAAAGCTCAGCCAAGCGAGCCCGACCAGACTGCATATGAAGATGATCTA
>DLGX01000065.1:0-5077 GCA_002482925.1 Candidatus Saccharibacteria bacterium UBA7683 | reverse complement strand
ATAGACCAAGACTATGGTAAAATAGTTCTATTAACCGCTGAAGAAAAATATGCCAGTTGGACCCCAGCCGATATAATGGCTGAAGCAATGGCCCTGGCACGGCGAATTATTTCTAAAAGTAGACATCAAAACAAGAGTGAACTGACAACTGCAATTCGTGAAGCCGAAAGTAGCGGCGATTTTGAAAAAGCAGCAGAGCTCCTCGATAAGTACCAGCAACTATTAAACGGAGAGTAATATTTTGGCCAAGAAAGAACCTAAAGCACCAACAAAAGCAGACGAGTCTAAGTCTGAAGTAGTAGTTGAGAACTTAATTATAAAAGCCGGTGAAAAGAAAATTCTTGAACAGCAAGAAGTGCTTGATGCGGTAGAAGAAGCTGGTGTATATGATCAGCTTGAAGGCATTTATACAAAATTAGCAGCAGCAAAAATTGCTATTACCACTAAAGACGAACCGGCAGACGACGATATTTGGGCAACCTCAGAAGAAGACGAAGAGGCCCTAGTGGCCGATCAAGATACCAGCTATCTTGATGATATTTCAGACGATTCAGTTCGTCTGTATCTTCGTGAAATTGGTAAGATTCCCTTGCTTACCGCTGAAGAAGAACTTGCGCTTGCGAACCGCGTAGTAGCGGGTGAAAAAAAGGCAAAAGACATGATGGCAGAAGCTAACATGCGTTTGGTTGTTTCAATTGCTAAACGTTACAGTGGCCGTGGCCTCGATTTTCTTGATCTTATTCAAGAAGGTAACACTGGGTTACTTCGTGCGGTTGAAAAATTCGATCCTTCAAAAGGATTTAAATTTTCTACCTACGCTACCTGGTGGATCCGTCAAGCTATCACCCGCGCAATTGCCGACCAAGCTCGGGTAATTCGTATTCCAGTACACATGGTTGAAACGATCAACAAACTACTTCGAACACAGCGTCGTATGACTCAGGAACTTAACCGCGAACCTACCATTGATGAACTTGCAAAAGAAATGGAAATGGAACCAGAAAAAATTGAATACGTCATGAAAATTAAGCAAGACGTCAATTCGCTTGATGCTGCCGTTCGCGACGACGAAGAAGATTCAGTACTGGGCGACTTTATTGAAGATGAAGACACGAAGAGTCCAGACGAAGCTGCAACTGAACAGCTTCTTAAAGAACAGGTGCAAGGAATTTTAGAATCAGCCCTTTCAGAACGCGAACTCAAAATTATCAAAATGCGTTTTGGTCTTGAAGATGGCAAAAACCATACTTTAGAAGAAGTCGGCCACGAATTCGCTGTTACCCGCGAACGTATCCGTCAAATCGAAGCCAAGGCGCTCGCTAAATTACGTAAACATAAAGATGCGAAAAAGCTTTATGAATACCTTAGCTAAAGATACCATTATCGGTATTGGTGGTTTGCCACGAAGTGGTAAAGACAGTCTTGCCGCATACTTTATGAACGCAGGCTATTACGGCGTATCGTTAGGCGATATCGTACGTGATTTTGCTCGCAGTCGTCATAGCGATAAGCTTGATCCAATCTCGGTTGCAAACATGACTGAAACATCCAATTGGCTTCGTTCAGAACGCGGAGCTGACTTTGCACTGAAAGCTGCCCAAGAACGGTTTGAAACCAGTCTCAAAGCTAATCCAGAACTAAAAGGCTTGGTAGTATTTAGTGTTCGCGCGCCCGCAGAAGTCGATTACATACTCGCCCATAACGGAATGCTTATATGGGTAGAAGCCACTGATGAAACACGATATAGCCGTGCTATGGAAAACTTGCGCGAAGGCGAAGCTACAATAAGTTTCGAAGAATTTAAGCGCCAAGAAGCTTTGCAGTGGCAGCCTCAGCCAAATCTGCCAGAAGAGGTTCAAATGAACACCCACTATGTAAAAACCAAAGCTACAACAGTCTTCACTAACGAAATGAATTTTGAAGAATTTAAGGCAAAAGCTAAGAAGTTCGTTGAAGATCTCTAAAACAGTAATGTTGCCGCAAGAGCAATCAACCCAAGCATAAAGACATCTGAAACAGTCGTTACAATAGGAATCAAAACATCATCAGGATTAAGATGATGTTTCTCGAGTAATTTGTCGAGCAAAATCGTGATGCTGAACATAGCTACGATAACTCCAATAACTGAAAAGAGAACAAAAAGTACAAATTTTATAAGAAATAGTAATTCAAAAATGTAACCACGATACATAGCAAGCAACAAGCTCAGCATAAGTATGCCGACAATATTGACCCAAATTACTCTAGCGATAGCCTTAGCTAGTTGTTTTTTTGTTGTACTTCGTTCCGCTGGGTCACCAGCATGAGCTGCAATTATCGCTGCATAGTCGCCGACCATTGTATTAAGACCAGGTAACGCAATAAGCAGTGGAACAAGCGGAAGTATTTTTTCTTGCACAGCTTCGAGGCCTAAGCCACCAATAAGGCTAATACAGGAAGCGCCACCAACCGAAAAGATAATAAATAAAAACTTTCGAATTTTATGATACATAGTGAGACTCATGAAAGAAGCCCCGCTACAACACTAAGAATAATCACCGAAAGAATATCTGTAATAGACGATTCAATTGGGCCAACCACGTCATCTGGGTTTATGTTAAGTTTTCTAAGCACTACGCTCAGTCCACCAATTAGGGGTAAGCCAATCAAACAGCACAGCGCAATGCTTAGTTCGGTTAGGGCGAAGACTTTCCCAAAGTTTGCATTAAAAAATTGACTAGCAATTGTGGCGCCGATAACTGAAACAATTAACCCTGCTGCGAGCGCAATACCATACGTAAAAAGGAGTGAACTGCAAAAAACCTTCCAAGTGTGTGCCCTGCCATCTTCTAAGCGATGGTTAATTTTAGCGCTCAAGCTAGCACCAAGACTACCGCTTAAATCAAAAACTCCAGGCAGTACAACAAATGCACCTGCAAATGCGGCTAGCGTTTCTTTGTTGATATCGAGCGTAAGACCCGCTATGACGGCACCAAGCAGTGAAATCAGTTGACCAACTGCCATCTGCTTGCTGTTTATTGCAAGTCCGCGTCGGCGATGTTTTTTATATACATGGTGCCAGTGTCGCAAATGATGGTGTGCAGAAACTTTTTGAGAAGCCATATCTAACAGTATCTATTATTATAGAGAAAAAACCAGATTGATTTGTATGTAGTAGCGCACATGTGTCGTATACTACAGGTATGACTGAACGTAAAAAACTGGCAATAATTGATGGAATGTCAGTTTTCTATCGTGGATACTATGCAATGGCTGGGCTTACTTCGGCTGATGGAACACCAACCGGTGGTGTATTTGGATTTACCACACTAGCCTTGCAGCTTATAAAGCAAATAAACCCCGACTACGTGGCTGTAGCGTGGGATAAAACAGGAACCAGCAAACGAAAGCGTCTGGCAATCTATCCTGACTATAAAGCGGGCCGTAAACCTACACCGCCTGATTTTAAAGCACAGATTCCAGTACTGCACGAACTATTAGAAGCATTCGGATGGCCACTTTACGAACTAGACGATTACGAAGCGGATGACATTATGGCAACGCTTGCCAAGCAAGCGGAAGAAAAGGGTATAGAAACTGAACTCATCTCTGGAGATTACGATATTCTACAAGCCATTAGCCCTATGACGCGCGTGTTTATCACCAAGTCACGTGAACCACTGAATTCTATGATTCCCTTTAACGAACAGCTTTTTGAAGAAAAATACGGCGTTAAGTTGTATCAGTTTCTAGACTATAAATCGTTAGTAGGGGATTCTTCCGATAATATCCCAGGGGTATCCAAGGTGGGTCCGGTAGCGGCAAAAAAACTACTCGCTAAGTACGACACGCTTGAAGGCATTTATGAAAACGTAGATCTTATTGATGGTTCTTTGCATAAAAATCTTGTAGCCGATAAAGAAAAAGCCTTTATGTCGCGCGATCTCGCCAAAATGTGGAACGACGCCCCAATCGAATTTAATGAAGCAGAGCTCGATGGTAGCAAAATAGACGTAGTAAAGCTAAAAGATCTTTTAGAAAAATTAGAGTTCAAAACACTAATTCGCCAGCTTCCTAATTTTTTGAAAGATCGCGGAGACGGCAGTTCGGCGGAAAGCTTCACCGCAGAATCGCGTCCCCATACAGTCGTAAAGAATGTTCTGGTTTCAAAAGCTGAAGATCTTCCGAAACTCTCGGCCGATGAACTGCTTGTATACGTGCGATGTTCGGGTTCGCATGGCAAAGGCTTGCAGCATGTAATAGTTTCAGACAATCCAAAATCAAGCTTCACAATTAGTATTGGCAGCACGCTTTCAGTTGATGAGGTTGCCACGTGGCTGGGCGGGTCGCTCAGTGAAGCAAAACTGGTGAGCCACGATACTAAACAAGTTTTAAAAATGTTACTCAATATTAATGTTGCACTGCCAAAAATTGCACACGATGTACATCTTGGAGCATTCCTACTTAATCCGCTACTTAGAAGCCAGGATCTTGGCGATTTAATAGAAAAATCATTCGGGTACGGTGCGCTTATTGACGAAGCTTCTTCGGAAGAATTCCCGGATTACGCATCACAAATTGTAGCCGGAATTTGGGGGCTTACAAAACGGCAGCGTGAAGAACTAAAAACCTACCCGCGCCTAGAATCGGTTGCGCACAACATTGAATGGCCAATCGTAGAAGTACTCGCCCGTATGGAAGTTGAAGGCATTGAACTCGATACCAAGTACCTTAAAAACATGAGCGTAGAATTTGAAGGAATTATTTCTGACATTGAACAAGAAATTTATGGACACGCCAACCAAGAGTTCAATATTAGTTCACCAGCACAGCTCTCTAAGGTGTTATTCGAAGATATGGAACTTCCAACCCAAGGCATTAAAAAAGGCAAAAGCGCGTATTCAACGGCTGCAGGTGAGCTCGACAAACTCCGCTGGATACACCCAATAATTAATTTAATTACTCAGTACCGTGAATACACAAAACTAAAGTCTACGTATGTAGACGCACTGCCTAAACTAGTCGATGAACATTCACGCCTGCATACAGATTTTCGGTTAACCATTGCACAAACTGGCCGGCTTTCTAGTGCAGATCC
>DLGX01000052.1 GCA_002482925.1 Candidatus Saccharibacteria bacterium UBA7683 | reverse complement strand
TCCTCCGGCGTGAGTGTATCAAAAACTCGCGTCACTATATAGTTTACCAAGCCAACCACCAGACCCGCAAGCACGGCAGTACCAAAACTACTAACTTGAAAGGGATGATAGATAACGTGAGCTAAATAAACCATGAATCCGTTAATTATTACGCTAAAGATTCCAAGTGTTAAAAGCAAAGCTGGCAAAGAAAGTATTACTACAAAAGGTTTAATAAATACATTTATAATTGAAAGAACAAGAGCTGCCATTAGCAGTACATGCCATTCTTCCTGATAAGTAATACCGCTTAAAAACAGCGAAGCTGTGAAAAGCCCTGTTGTATTAAGCCCCCATCTAATAAGGAACTGTGCAAATTGTCGTTTCATATTGCTTATAATTCTATCACACCAGACTAACGGTACGGAATTTCGGCGGAAAGATTCTTAGCGCCGTTCTTGGTTATTAGAATATTGTCTTCAATTCTTACACCGATTTGCTCTTCTGGAATGTAAATACCCGGTTCTACGGTAATCACCATGTTTTCTTGAATGACTTTATAGTCGCATACATCGTGTACATCCAAACCAAGGCTATGACTTATGGCATGCGGAAAGTATGTGTGAACTGCTTCAGTGGTGATATCTGTAATTAGGTGTAGCTCAACTAGTGCATTGCCCATTAATAGTTCGACTTGCTTGGCAAAGTCCTTCCACGTAATGCCAGGTTGTAATACCGCAATTGCTTCGTCTTGCACTTGTTTTACCGTGGCAACCACTTCTAGCTGTCTGCTAGAAAGATCTTTGCCGTACGTTCGAGAAATATCGGCGCTGTAATTAGTAACTTCTGCGCCCACGTCGAGCAAGCAGAGATCTGTTGCTTTAACGGGTTGGTCGTTGCGGACGTAGTGTAGAACACATGCACGTTCTGCCGCTGCGACAATAGGTTGGTATCCATGTCGTGCACATTTAGTTTTAAACAAAGAATCAAACTGTGCTTCTATTTCATTTTCGCTTGTACTGCTATCTAGTAGCGCTCGGGTAGCCTTGAAACCCTCGGCAGTAATATTGATGGCTTCTTGAATAGCTTTTACTTCTTCTGCCTGTTTAATTTGGCGTAGTTGGCTTAAGATCGGTCGGATGTCTGTAAGTTCAGATGACTTGTTTAAACGACGTAACTTCTGAAGGAGTAATCTTCTAGCAGGATTGGTAAAAAAACTGTCAATTGCTGAAACTTTTGGCGGAGCCTGGTTTAGTGTATAAATTTTTTTGCGACCGAGTTGCAATTTTTTGTATCTATCCCAGCCTTCGCTATAACTATATATTGTGGTGATGCCAGATATTTTTGCGATTTCGTCGCGATTAACTGAACCGCCAAATATAGTTTCGACTTCGCTACGCTTTGGAAGAATTAAAAATTCCTCGCCTTCGCATAGCACCACTATACAATCTGGCATTTCTATTCCTGTTAAATAAAAGAAGTTGCTATCTTGCCGAAACGGATATGTGGTATCAGCGCTTCGCTGCAAGAGCGACTGAGCAGTAACAATAATAAGTGCACCGCCTTCAAGCTTTTGCTGTAAATTTTTGCGATTACGTATGAAGAATTCTTTTTTTAGCATTGCAGTTAATTGTACGCTATTTTAAATAAGCTTTGATAGTTTTGGCTTTAATAAGTCCGACATGCTGGGCAATTTCTGATACCTGCGCTTCTTTCACGCCAGCTACCGAGCCAAAATTTTTAAGAAGCTTCTTTTTTGTAGTTGGGCCTACGCCTGGAATATCATCTAAAATACTTTTAACCTGACCTGTTCGCTTTAAATGCGTGTGGTAGCTTACGGCAAACCTGTGCGATTCGTCTCTAATTCGCTGAAGTAACTTTATGATGTGGTTATTCTTGGGCAAACGTATTACTAGAAAATCTTCGCTATCGCCGGTAATTCCTGGTTGAATATCTTCGCGAACGCGTAGTGTTACATATTTAGATTCTAAGCTTCTACCTGGTGATTGTTGCACGGTTGGTTCGTCGAATGGGTTTTTTTCTTTTACCCAAGCCTGAATAGCCTCAATGTCTACCTGGATATGCGACCGCGTTTTATGAACTACAATTTCTTCTTCTCGTTTGGCAAGCCCAATGACCGGAATTGAAACCCCAAGCTCATCCAACGCATCGAGTGCAGAGCTTAACTGCCCTTTCCCGCCATCAATTAAAAGCAGGCTGGGATTTGGCCAATCAGAATGACGACCAGAAAATCGCCGTAACATTGTTTCGTTCATATGCGCAAAGTCATTATTGCCAGGAATTCGCATTTTAAATTTACGGTACTGCGCTTTGTCAGCCAAGCCATTTGTAGCCACCACCATGCTGGCTACGTTATTTGTACCCTGCATATGACTGATGTCGTAACCTTCTATACGCTTTGGAATTTCTGGTAGGCTCAACAATCTTTGTAGCCCCGCAAGTGCTTGATCTTTACTGAGATCCATAAATTCTTTGTCGCTAAAAATAATTTGCCGTTGGAGTGATTTCAAATTGTTAAGCTGATTTCTTACATTCGCCGCCGTTTCAAAATCTTGAGCTTTAGCGGCCAATTTCATTTCTTTTTCAATTTCAGCTATAACTTGTTTTTTACCGCCCTTTAAATACAGCATTAATTTTCTCAGTGAATCTTTGTAGTCTTTTTCGCTAATTCTTTGTTCTTCTACTCCAGGACATAGCCCTAAGTGGTACTGCAAGCAAACTCGTTTTGGCAAAACTTCATGCGTAGAATAGGGAAATACTTTTCGTAAGTACTTCATGGCTTTTTTTATTGCCCAGCCATTATAATACGGCCCAAAATATTCAGCACCATCATCTAACGGACCTCGTGTATAGGTTACGCTCGGATATATTTCTTTCATAGGAATACGAATGTAAATTTGGCTTTTATCGTCGCGAAGCAAAATATTGTAACGTGGTTTGTAGCGCTTAATCATCTCGCTTTCTAAAAATAGTGCATCTAGCTCGGTATCAACTGTAATCCAATCAGTATCATAAATTTCAGCCACCAAAGCATCGGTTTTAGGATCGAACGGCCGTTTTTGAAAATACTGTTTTACCCGGTTCTTTAACACCGCAGCCTTACCCACATAAATAATTTCGCCAGATTTTGACTTATGAAAATAAACCCCGGGATCTCGCGGTAATGTTTTTAATTTAGCTTCAAGCGCTTTATTCACCTCTTAATGATATCAGAGATGTTTATTTAACAAGTTCTGCCGTCACAACAAGGCGATTGTTGTAAGTTTTAGATTGCCACTTACCGGCACATGTGATTATTTCTAAACGAGATTCGCTACTGCTCTTAAAAATCTGAGCCATTGGGACTTTATCTTTTTCGTATTCTGTCATTACGGTAACTTTATA
>DLGX01000060.1 GCA_002482925.1 Candidatus Saccharibacteria bacterium UBA7683 | reverse complement strand
CATAATCCTTCGCTTCATTCAGAAGTTTGTGCACTTGCAGAAGCTGGCAAAGAACTGGGCAATTGGCAAATGGACGGCGCTATACTCTACTGCAGTCACGAACCATGCGTGATGTGCTTTAGTTGTGCTACGTGGGCAAACGTTGACCGAATAGTTTATGCCACTGCCGCTAAAGACCAGCATGACTTTATGTATGAATTTAAAGATCTTGATATACACGAGCTTGCTTTAAAACTAAGACGACCAATCGCTATAGAACATCATCCTCACCATGCTTGATCATCATATACAGCGTGCAATTGTGTATCGGCTTGCACTTACCGACAAAAGCAAGTTTAGCGAACTTAAGCCCGATGGGCTTGAAAGCAAGTTGTTTACGTATCACCTTAAAAAGGTTGTATCGGCAGGCTATGTAATGAAAGCTGATGATGGAACATATGTTCTAACTCCTGAAGGAAGACGTCTTGGTGTGCATGTGCTGGAAAATACAAAGGCAGTTGTGGATAGAGCATATTCGGTACTCTTTTTGCTGGTACGTCGTAAACCAGATGGTGCATGGCTTCTCTATCGTCGTAAAAGCCACCCGCTTATTAACAAAGTCGGTTTTATGCATTTGAATCCAAATTCTTCTGAAAGTATTTGTAAAACTGCTGAGCGAGAATGCTTGGCCAAAACAGGAATTCGAGCAAGATTTTCTGTGAGAGGCAGCGGGTATTTTAGGATTTTTGAAGGTGAAAAGTTAGAAAGTTTTACTAACTTTACGCTACTGGTTAGTGAAGACGCTGAAGGTGAAATTGTACAAGATCATGAACTTGCCGAATATTTCTGGCAAGATTCTATTGACGCTTCTGACTCAACGCTACTGCCGAACATGCCTCTGCTACTTACGCATTACCAGAGTAAAAAACAATTCTTTTTAGAAGAAACAATCCAAGTTTAAACGAGTGGTAAATCTGCTTTGAGCTGTTGCATCATGTCTGCAAGGTGCGTTGGCATTGTTCTATCTAATAGTGAGGCGAGCTCATTTCCTAACGGGTCGGCGAATGGCGCTGGCGCAGGAACGTAACGAAGCATGGTGCTCAGTGCTACGGCATCGTTTTTTACGGCTTCAGCTTCATGGCGGGCGCTCACTTGCATGTCGAGTCGACTTATGGCAGGCATAGCTTGTAGCGTGTCGCCAAGAGGGACCGCTGCAATATGTAGTGCTGTATTACCCATCAATCTTCCTACCCTAGTTCGGGCTTCAAGCATATCTGAACTATACCCTTCTCGTACCGCACTCACGACATTGCCTGCAGCGCTGATGCAGTCGCCAAGTCGTTCTGTAGCTGCGCTATGAATACTGTCGCTTGAAGGACGGTTCGTTGGCCCAAACTTCGTAAAGTCATACAGCTTTAGGCGCCTACGTGTGCCTTCAAACCCTTCCTCGCTAGGACCGAGTCGATCTTCCGCAAAACTGTGCCAGGCGCCACCTAGAAGCATGACCGCACCGTATTTGCGAGCGAACACTTTAGCATCGCTATCTTCAGTGAACTCAGAACTGAGCATAAGGCCGCGAATAAAGAGTAATCCTCGTTCTTGTAGTAGCGCCGTTAACTCACCGCGCTTGTAGCCTTCACGGATTGTCTTGAGTTTTGTGGTAGTGCCTTTTGCAGGAATATAACCAGGCTCATTAAATAAGTTTGCTGTTAAATCGAAATCTTTTGGGGGTGATGTAGTCTTCATGCTTTGCAGTATGAAGCGAGCGTCATTGATTTACAGTGAAAACTTTTTCACTAACTATGATTGTTTTAAAACTTCGCCAACAAGTTCTACGAGTTTGCTTGGTGTAACATCAGCTTTTATTAGGTAGCCATCTGCGAGTTTTTCTAGGTGGGCTCGGTCTTCTGCTGGTTCGTCAAAGTTAGTGGTTACAATAATTTTGGTAAGCGGTAACCCACTGCCGTCTTCTTTTCTAAGAGTTTCGAGTATTTCAACTCCGGTTTTATCAGGAAGCATTAAATCAAGCAGAATAATGTCGTACACTTTCTGTTTAGCTTGCTCTAAAGCTTCTTGGCCGTTGGCAATCACATCTACATCGTAGCCTGCTTTTTTCAGCGAATGAACATACATGTCGGCAATAAAATGGTCATCTTCTATACATAAAACTGTGCTCATAGTGTTCCTTTCGTTAGCGTCGATAAAGGGCGTGGTTTTTGATCCATCCGTGACTACCACGAATTATACCGTCTTCATTATTACCTGCCTTGATCTGATCTGCAACAGCTGCATAGGTTGGAAGTGTAAAGCCAAAGGTTGTGCCCGCCCCTTCGGTAGAACGTACCCAGATACTACCGCCGTGCGCTTCTACAATTGCCTTGCATAAATATAATCCAAGTCCCGTACCGCTTACAATCTGTTTGCTTCTGTGTGAACGGTAGAATTTTGTAAATAAGTTGTCTACCACATTTGCGGGTATGCCTATGCCGAAATCCTGAATGGTGGTTTCTACTAAATCTTCCTTCAAAACGGCATTTACGATAACTTTCCCATTTTCTGGGCTGTATTTTATGGCATTGTCTACAAGGTTATTAATAACGTGTAAAATTGCAGAAGAATCTACGGCAACGGTTGGCAGATCTTTTGCAACGGTGAATTCAAGTTTACGATGATGGGCCTGGGCTCGAACTGTTAGATCTTGAATGGATTGGCTTACTACGCTCTGCCAGTCAGTTTCAGCAGGGTGTACTTCGAATGTATCGCGGTCTACGCGTGAAGCACCAAGAATGTTGTCTACATAGCCTGCTAACTGTCTGGCGGACACAATAATACGGGTTATAAGTTCATTATGTTCTTTGCTGAGTGTTGGCCCAGCTTCATCTTGAAGTATGTCTACCAAGCCACGCATTATGGTGATTGGGCCGCGAAGTTCATGTGCGGCAAGTGAAATAAATTCCATTTGTTTTTCTTGGCGGTCGTATTCTTCGGTACGGTCAATAAATAGTAGCACCAGATCATTACCGTATGAATCGGCTTTATTGTAATGTGCAATTACATCACACACGGTGATAATTTCACCGCTTTCAATTTTGACCATCGGCCAACGTTTTACCAGCTGAATTTTGCTTGATCTGGCTTCATGTAGCCAGTCGGTAAAATTAATCTGAGAACCATTACTTTTCAGTTGTGTGATTTTTTCCATTAGCTGGCTTGCTTCTGGTTCTGAACCGTCTGTGTAGCCAAGTAAGCTGTAGGCGTTTTTATTACCTTTAGTAAGTTCGGTTTTGTTGTTAAATACTAAAAAGCCAACAGGAAGGCTGTCAACAAGCGCCATGTTCCCTTCGCTGACTTTTGTCAGTGCGGTTGTAGAGGTGTTTACCTTTTCGTGAAGCTCTTCTAATTCTTTATTAAGTGCAGCCAGGGGCTCACTGAGTTTACGGGTGCCGAGCCACGAAACAACAATGCTCATAATAAGCGTGCCTGCAATAGTTAAAGCTACTGATTGAATAGTGGGAAGTTTCAAAGCTAAATGGCACACGCTAAAAATTACTATACCGAATAGAATGTTTACGAAGTGTCCGTAGAGCAATGCTTTAATAAGCGATTCACGTTTTATTATGAAAGTTCGTTGTTCCATACGTTATTGCCAGGTTGGCGTTTTGCCTGTTGGAATTACCGTGATCCAGGTTTGACCCCTATTAAACGGAATTTCTTTACCGGCGCTATCTTTAAATTTAATCTGTTCTTTTTTGCTAGCCTTCGACCACGTTGCTGTTGTGGCAATTCCATCTTGAAATACGGTGGCTTTGCCGCTGCCAATTGTTTGTATTTGTTCGCGGGCACCGTCTTCCATAACGATGCTCATTGGAGCTTCTACTACCACTACTACCTTTGGTGTAAGTTGCCCTTTTTCTCTATCTGTGTGCGGTTTACCACCCTGTGAACGAATATAAGAATTTGTGGCGCTGTCGTACGCATAACTTGAATTAAACAATGTACTACTAATTGGAACAGAAATTGTGACAGCGTTTGGTGTAGCCGATGTGGCATCTTCTTTTCGAGGGAATCCCGTAAAAGTACTGCTAGTAAAGTTCTTCTTTTTATTAATGCTGTCGAGTCGTTCAAAGTTTGTATAAACGTTATGAGGTGCATACCGATCTTTCGCTCGCCAATACGTAGCTGCATTAAAGAACTGGTCGATATCTTTGTAACTGCCGTTGCGCACTTCTTTTAACGCGTTTACCGAACCGCCAACGTGTGCAACCGAAGGGTCAAATGCAGCTAGCCAATCAATATAATACGGTCGCAGTGACCGAACTGGGCCAAGCAGTGTAGGCTGTCCTTCTTGGTACAGTACTAAGAAGCGTGTAATACCACCTTCGGCAATTGCTTCAAATAGTACCCCGCCGTCTTTGAGCCCACTTTGCGGGCGCGCTTCCGGACTGTTTTCGATCATTACTGCGGTAACTGGACGTTTAGTATCAGGTTCGCTTACTTCTGCACCTGTCAGCGGAGAATAAATTTTAGCAGCTTCCTTTTTTACTGAAGTTGCGGTTACGGTTTCAAATTGAAGTTTAGAAAACAGATACGTGAGTGTTCCACCGATTGCAATTACTACTAAAATCAGTGCAATAAGCACCGGTTTCCAATGTTTTTTAAGCCAGGCATTAATACGAGTTATTTTGCTGCCACGTGGCATATCTATG
>DLGX01000020.1 GCA_002482925.1 Candidatus Saccharibacteria bacterium UBA7683 | reverse complement strand
ATATGCTTTTGGAGTCACCTTACGCCCACGCGGTGTCCGTTCCAAAAAGCCAATTTGAAGTAGGTAGGGTTCAAAGAAGTCTTCAATGGTTGAACGTTCATCTCCGGTAATCGCAGCCAATGTGTCGATTCCAACTGGCCCGCCACCGTGATTTTCAATAATAGTTTCAATAAGACGCCGATCAGCAGGATCAAGTCCAATATGATCGATTTCTAAAAGCTCTAGCGCACTTTCTGCAATAACAGTATCAACAATACCATCGCCGTTAATATCGGCGTAGTCTCGAGTTCGTTTTAGTAATCTATTGGCGATACGAGGCGTTAACCTGGAACGAGACGCAATTTTTTCGGCTGCTTCTGTGTTAATTTGCATGTTTAAAATATCAGCTGATCGATGAATAATTCTACCAATTTCTTCAGGTGTGTAAAATTCAAGCCGATGCATAATGCCAAACCTATCACGAAGTGGTGCCGCTAAATCACCCATACGTGTAGTTGCACCAATAATTGTGAATTTTGGAAGATCTAGTCGAAGCGATTTAGCAGTCGGGCCTTTGCCCAGCATAATATCAAGCTTAAAATCTTCCATTGCAGAATAAAGCACTTCTTCAATACTAGTGCTAAGTCTATGGATTTCATCAATAAATAAAATATCCCCGTCTTGAAGACTGGTAAGCAGGCTGGCAAGATCTGCGGCGCGAGAGATTGCAGGCCCTGAGGTAATTCTAATCTGCGCGCCCATTTCGTTCGCAATTACGCTAGCCATTGTGGTCTTACCAAGTCCTGGAGGCCCATAAAGGAGCACGTGATCTACCGGTTCCCCGCGCTTTTTAGCAGCATCAATTGCAAGCTTCAAATTCTTCTTCAACCGTTCTTGGCCAATGTAATTAGCGAAATCTTTCGGACGCAAGGTATTTTCAAGTTTTTCTTCAACTTGGTCAGCGTCATCAACGGTGGTATTTACAATTCGTTCTATTGCCATTGTTACTTATTATCCTCGTCAACTTGAAATACTTCAAATTCACCTTCTTTAAGGGCATAAATTGGTAAGGTTTGATCACTATATTCCTTTAGCTCTTTGTATGCAGTTTGCCAGTCGATTGGTCCTCGCGGATCGTCGCTGCCATAGCTCGATCCAAAATGTGCAATTGTTTTAATTGGCAAAATGCCATATCCGTCCATCAGTTTACGCCAATCACACGTCCAAAAGCTTTGAGATACTAATTGCGTGCTAGCCGAGTTAGTAGCAACTACCTTACCTTGCCATATCTTGGGAATATCAAACTTATCAAGCCAGTAGCGAATCAAGTGATCATCTCCACCATGAATATAGAGAACATCACACTCGTTAATCTGGTCTGCGAAGTTTTCTGGAAATGCTAGCGTGAACTGGGGCTCGTAGCCACTTGGCATCCACTGCTTAAAACCTTCGACATATAGAGGAAACTTTTCTTCCCAGTGCTCACGTTTTTCGGCAAAAAAACACATAAGAATTTTAGGATGATTATTTATATCCTTAAGTACTTCTATGAAGAATGACTTAGCGCCTTCTATGTTATTCTTTAGGCCGCCCGAATTAAGTACATATTTTGTCATAGTTATGCTACGTTTGTTGGGTCCCAACAGGTGCGTAGTCCTTCGTTTAAGTTTTTGAGATTGTTCTTGTCATCTTCATCAAGTTCAAAATCGAAAACAGCTATATTTTCTTTGATTCTGTTTGCATGAACCGATTTCGGCAATACAACAAAGCCTTGCTCTAAACACCAGCGTATCATTATCTGCGTATATGACTTGCCATATTTTTGAGCAATTTTGTCAATTACAGTATCAGACATCTTATAGCCATGCGCTAACGGCGAATAGGCTTCAAGAATAATTTGATTCTTATTGCAAAACTCAACCAATTCAGGCTGTTGCAAGAACACATGAAGTTCTACCTGGTTAACTACTGGCTTAACCTTGCATTCTGAAAGTAGCTCTTCTAGGTGTTTAACCGTGTAGTTGCTTACACCGATAGATTTCGCTTTGCCTTGTCTGTACAAATCTTCCATACGTCGCCATGCTGGTCTGCGAAGTTCAGTTACAGGAAAGTGAAGTAGTAATAGGTCTACATATTCTGTTTGCAAATTTTTCAATGAATCTTCAAGACTTGGTATTAAATCGTCCCAAAACTGATTTTCGTTCCATATTTTAGTTGTTATGAATAGTTCACTGCGCTCAATATGACTTGATTTCAGGGCTTCGCCCACAAAGGATTCATTTCCATAAATTTGCGCAGTATCAAAATGTCTATAACCAGCTTCAAGCGCTGACTTTACTGAGTCAATACATTCCTGCTCATCTTTAATCATCCAAGTTCCAAAACCCAGCTGCGGAATCATGATGCTATTGTTGAGTTCTATGGACGGTACTACCATTATCTTGCGCCTTTCAATGCTTGCTTGATACGATCTTCAACTGGAAGAAGCGGATCAATTTCCGCCAATACTGCTGCGGCATCATTTTCTGTATAGCCCAGTGAAACGAGTGCTTGAAGCGCTTCATCACTTTGATTTATACCTGCACGGTTAATAAGGTTTTCAGCTGCATCTCCGACTGGTGAGCCCATTTTGTCTCGAAGCTCTACTACAATTTGTTCAGCAGCCCGCTTACCTACGCCTTTAGCAGTTTGTAATAGCTTGACGTTTCCTTCAGCAATTGCTACGCGTACAGAATTTACTGGACCTACATCGAGCACACTCAGTGCTACTTTTGGGCCAACGTTCTTTACGCCAAGTAATTGTTCAAAGAGTTTTTTTGTATCTAGCGAAACAAAGCCAAACAAACTGTGAGCATCTTCTTTTATGTGTTCGTGAATGTAGAGCTTAACTTCTTCACCTGAATGTAGTATGCCGAAATCAGAAAGTGTTACTAACACCCCGTAGCCAACGCCACCACATTCAACAACAACGCCGTTATTTTTTTCTGTAATAGTACCCCGAAGTGTTGCGATCATATGGCAAGTATACCATTTAACGCAGTTTCGTACCTGTTACTTTGTGTGCGGAAGTTTGGAAACTAGTCGTTTTTGAGCCTCAATCGAACCTGCCTGCATATGAGTAAGCATCATTCGTAGGTTCATAAGCACTGCAATTGGGTTTAACATATTAGCCTGCAATCATCAAAAGAGCAGATGCAGCAATTTCTTGCATGACCTTTTTTCGATGCGTTCGTTCCTTCTTTTTTACGAAGTTATTCAGATAGTTCTGAAATTCTTTAGTATTTGGGGCACTTTTAAGATGTTCGGGCATGA
>DLGX01000058.1 GCA_002482925.1 Candidatus Saccharibacteria bacterium UBA7683 | reverse complement strand
TATGGAATGAGCGAACCAATTGTACACGCCATTGAAGCACACCATGACGACATAGACGCGACAACTCCAGAAGCAGTAGTAGTACGAGTTGTAGATGCACTATCCGCTGCTCGTCCGGGCGCCCGTAATATCTCTGCTGAAAACTTTGCCGAACGTATGCGTGAACTAGAAAACGTTGCCAATAGCTTCCCGGGAATCGACAAAAGCTACGCGATTTCAGCAGGCCGCGAAGTTCGTATTATTGTCCGACCAGAAAAAGTTGATGACCTGACCGCAATTAAGTTGGCTCGTGATATTGCCAATAAAATTGAAAGCACTATGCAGTACCCCGGCACCATTAAAGTGAATGTTATCCGCGAAACTCGCGCCACTGAATATGCAAAATAACCTATAAGCATAAACAGATTGACACACCATAAGTTGGTCTGATATTGTTCTGGTATTATGAAAAAATTCCTGTTAACAAAAATCAGACTAAGCTGGTACTTTATGTTCTTTGTGGTGTTCTACTTCTTAATTCTTGGTCTGCTTCCAAGAGTTAAGTTTGAAAGTTCCGCACTAACACTGTTTTCTGTGAACTCATTCCTTTATGGATTCTATATTGCACCGGTTCTGTCGGCTCAAAAGGCTCGAATTGATGAACTTCACAAAATAGTTAGAGCAGAAGCCAATGCTATCTTCACCATGGTTCTTGCTACAAAAAAACTACCGAAGAACCTTCGCAGTGGTTTACAAAAAGAATACGACGAATACGTCCAAGCTTGTTCAGCAAATAAACTTAAAAAAGCAGAAAAAGAATACGAAGACTTAATTAGTTTCTGTATTTCGTACAAAGGTGCATCTAAAGAAGATATCGACAAGCTTCTTGGGCAGCTGGTCGCTAATCAGCAGAACAGAACTAACTTTTATCTTCAGATTGGCAATAAAGTGTACAGCAACGAATGGATGATTATGGGAGTTCTGTTTTCAATTACCCTCACATTCGTACTTTTAATAGATGCGGGCGAAATGCTCAGTATTCGTATTGTAACAGCGTTACTATGTACGGGTATCAGTATGCTCATGCTCAATCTTGCAAAACTTAATAGCCTTACTCACAAGAAAGCCAAACAGATCTGGGCTCCATTCACTACACTTATACAAACCCGTTATTACCGAATGGACGAACAACTTGAAGATTAGTTCTTGGCTAAGCATGAGCACTTCTGGTACAATACAGCTATAAGAAATTTTAGGAGTACACACTATGGATCCAATCGGTGGGATAAATCCATCTAATCCGCGACTTGATAACGCCGCCCCTCAAGCAGGCCAACCAGGGATGTCTAATCAGCAGCCTACAGTTCCTTCATCCATAACAGCGCCTGTGCTTGAAGCGCCAGTTGCCAACGCTGGCCCTGTAGTGCTTCCTAGCAATATAGACGGTTATTCGCAACCTTTAGCTGATGGTACGGAACCGTCTGGCAAAAGTGGTACAGCTAAAAAGGTACTGCTTGGTCTTCTCGCGGTTGTAATTTTACTCGGTCTTGCTGGTGGTGGTTATTTTGTAGGTTTTACTGCGGGTAAGTCTAAGGGTAGAACAGAAGCAGACGCTGAGTATCAAGCAAAGCAGGCCCAAGCTCAGCAAGAAGAAGCACAAAAAGATGAAACTACCGATGAAACCGATTCTGCAAATAGTGCCGAACTTACACTTGGCGACCTTAAAGATCCAAAATACATAGATGAAACAATTGAAGGCGAAACAGGCAAACAGCTTAGTTCAAGTGACGGGTTTGTGCTAAAAGTTGTTAATATTGAACGAAACTTTAAATCAACAGATGCTAATTACAAACTCGATAGCAGCAAAGAGCTCGTAAAAGTAAACTTCTTAATTGGTAATGTAACCAAAGACAAACCTAAAGATATCAGTAGTTTTAACTTCCGACTCGAAAATTCAGTTAATGCCCAGTTAACGCCAGAAAATATTGCTCAGTACACCGATAAATTCGACACAGTTAAGCTAGAACCAGGCGGCCAGTCGAAAGGTTCCATTGTATACGCTGTTAACAAAGACGAAAAACCACTCAAGTTTGTTCGGGAACAGCGTTATAGAATTTCTACTGAAAACCGAGAAGTTACAACACGTATTGTCGTAACCGTAGCAAAATAAATAGTACACAAATAGAGACCCAGGCAGGGTCTCTATTAAATTCTGTCCAAACCTTTAAACTTCTTGGCTACCGCGAAATCCAAGAACTGCTACAACACAGCTTGCAGCCATGTTAAGAATTACGACGTTGATAGGGTCAAGATCACGGTTTACAGCCAGCAGAATAGCCGTACCGAGCCACATGGTGGCAATAACACCAGCGGTGTAGGGATATTTTACGAATAGGATTACATCTTTAAACATAGTATACTTTCATTATATCACATTTTGTCAAATAAATCTACTTTTCTGAAGCCTCTGCATTATTTGCTTTTTTAGGTTCAGAAGTTTTTGACTTGGTGGTTGGCGCTTGTTTTTCAGCAGATTTAATTTTAGTAACAAACGTTTTAAAAAGCATAGGGTCGCGGTTTGCAACTCGTTCAAGCCACTTACTAATAACTTCCATTGCTTTATTGGCGCTCATGTTGATTTCGCCTTCTTGGGTGTAGTCGGGCCGTTGCTGGGCTACGTAATCTAAGCCATTCTTAAATGCATCAGGAAGAATCTCGCCTTTGAGATCAAACGAACCAACTAACGAAATATAGCTTTGAGCGGCACGGAGCATTTCTGAATCATCAAGCTTTACGATAATTCCAAAACGATTACCGCTGTTAATAACGTTATTGATTGTACCTACAATCGAACCAGTCTTAAGGGCATTTTCAATATCTTGGTCGCCCATTTCTTTTTTAAAGTTAGATTCAGCTATCATGCCCATTTGGCGGGTTAAATCATTGCTTTTATCATTAGCAGGCAACAGCGAAGTCACCTTCTTCATAGCCTTGTAAAGATCGCTCACAAAGAATCTTAAAAACTGACCTAACATCATAGGAATATCAATCTGGCCACTGAGCATTCGTTGGTATTCGCGCATCACACCGTAAAATGCGGCTTTTTCGCGAGGGCTTTTTGCAGAAATACCAAAATCAATTAATGCTATTTTGTTGTCTTCAAGTAGTTTTACGTTACCTGGGTGCGGATCGCCTTGTACGCGCGGGAGTAAGAAGATACCACGAATGTATTCGGTTCCAAGTAGTTTTAGTTGTTCGTGAATGTCTGAGCCAAGATTTTGCTTAACGTATTCAGCCGGGTCTATACCTTGTTCTTTAATTCTCAGAAGTTGTGCGGCAGAAATACCGCCAATATATTCTTGCACAATAATGTTTGGCGTACAGAGTTCCAT
>DLGX01000067.1:7817-8808 GCA_002482925.1 Candidatus Saccharibacteria bacterium UBA7683 | reverse complement strand
GCTGTACTAGCGTTGCCGTTTCTGGGTTTTTTACCTAACAAAAATGCGCAACTATGCGTAATTATTCTAGCTTCATTCATTGCACTATATGGATTAATTTCTATCGCCATTAAGGTGCTTGGCATTAGCTGGGCTGAAATAGGGGTTAAATTCACTAAGTACCGCACTATTTTGGCTATTATTCCGGTGTTTGTTCTTTACGCTTTGGCTTCTACCTATCTTACTAACCTAGCAATAAAGTACGTGCCAGGGTTCGATGTTGATCAAGCTCAAAATATTGATATGGTAAAAACTGGTAGCATAAATATTGCACTAGCGTTCGTATCTTTGGTAGTAATCACTCCCATATATGAAGAACTAATCTTCAGGGGAGTACTTTTTTCTGGGCTTCGTAAACGGTTACCGTTTATTGTAAGTGCAGTACTTGCAAGCATAGTATTTGGTATTGCTCATATGCAGTTAAACTTGGCAATAGATACCTTTGCTCTAAGTATGTTCTTGTGCTTGTTTGTTGAAAAAACTAAAAGTATTGTACCGGGCATAGCCTTGCATGCACTTAAAAATTTCATAGCGTTCGGTGTACTGTTTTTGGGCTGGAGCATCACATAAGTATTGACACTAAGTAAATTAGTTGTATAGTTGTATCCATGGTATATCAACATATATTTTCTGTACTTCCTACACCCACACCTGTATGACAGCTGGGGTTTGTAATAGTTACATAAAATAAATGAAGATATCAGATCGGACGCCCCAGCAAAGGGGTATTTTTA
Organism: Candidatus Saccharibacteria bacterium UBA7683; assembly: GCA_002482925.1. Taxonomy (GTDB): domain Bacteria; phylum Patescibacteriota; class Saccharimonadia; order Saccharimonadales; family UBA7683; genus UBA7683. Next base: position 8,035 of record DLGX01000067.1, on the reverse strand, counting down.
TACCTAACCTACCGAAGCTGATTTGGAAGAAATATTATGCGAACTAGCTTTGAAGATATAACACAAGGTGAGCTCGCTGAGCTCGTTGTAAACGAAGGAAAATTTGGTTCGAATTTAGTCACCAATGATGATGGTGTGGATTTTGATGCAATCGGAAGTTTTGCCGAGGGGTTTGTTCAAAGCGGACAAACGGATCAAGGGCTTATTGTTGTAACTTC
>DLGX01000067.1:0-7783 GCA_002482925.1 Candidatus Saccharibacteria bacterium UBA7683 | reverse complement strand
TTAAAGCAAAAAGCTGCCCTGGGCTGTACTGCCATGTTTGGTGCATGGGAACAAGCGTTTGGGGATTGTGGTGTTGCTACAACAAGTTTTCCAATTACACACCACCAGCTCATGGGGCCAAAATGGTATAACAATATACTAAACAGACACGAAAAGTTAAGCTTCAAAAGAACTTTATTAGACAATGCTCGTTTAGGAATTGTAACAATAATAAATGAAGCCGATGCACTTAGTGATGTTGAACTTATGAAACTACGTTTTGGTGGTGATAATGACGGGCTTGCTTCTCATATTGCTCGTTCCATCGGTGTTAGTTCATTAACAATTTTTGCCAAGATGGGTGGAATATTTGACGAACAAGAACAACTTATTCCAGTGGTAAATAACTCGAATATTGCAGCTGTTCGTGCAATTGCTGCAACGCGAGATACAAGTTCGACTGGTCGGGGCGGTCTTTCTACAAAAGTTGAGGCGTGTTGGCAAGCTGCACAAAGTGGCGTGCGGACACGTATTGCCGGCACAAGCAAAGATATGTCAGGAATAAATGCAACCGAATTTGTGGTAGGATAATCGTATGAAACTCTCACAACTTTTTACTAAGACACAAAAAAATGCTCCTGCCGATGAGGTAGCAAAGAATGCACAACTTTTAATTCGCGCTGGCTTTGTTTATAAAGTTATGGCTGGTGTATACGCATACACGCCACTGGGTTTTCGCGTACTCGAAAACATAAAACAGATTGTTCGTGAAGAAATGAATGCTGAAAACGGTCAAGAATTAATTATGACTAACCTTCAGCCGAAGGAAACATGGGAAACTACAAAGCGCTGGGATGATGATGTCGTTGATGTTTGGTTTAAAACCAAGCTTAAAGACGAAACAGAAGTAGGTTTAGCCTGGTCACACGAAGAAGCGATTATGGAAATGATGCAGCAGTATATAAAGAGCTATAAAGATCTTCCATCTAGCGTATACCAATTTCAAACTAAACTCCGTAACGAATTACGTGCAAAAAGCGGAATTATGCGTGGCCGTGAATTCGTAATGAAAGATATGTATTCGTTACACACTAGCTCGCAAGATCTCGACGAATATTACAAAAAGATTACTGATGCTTATACTCGTATTTTTCAAAGAGTAGGAATCGGCGAGGATACTTACGTTACATTTGCAAGCGGCGGAGCATTTACAAAGTTTAGCCACGAGTTTCAAACTATCTGTGACGCTGGCGAAGATGTACTATATGTAAATAAAGAAATGAAGATAGCAGTTAACGAAGAAGTTCTGGAAGATGCACTAAAAGAATTTTCAATTGAGCGTAAAGATCTTGAAAAGGTAAAAAGTGCCGAAGTTGGTAACATATTCAACTTCGGCACTGAGAAGTCTGAACAAATGGGTATAACTTTTACTGATTCAGATGGGGTACAAAAACCAATTTATCTTGCATCATATGGTTTCGGTATAACAAGACTCATGGGTGTGATAGTCGAAAAGTTTGCAGACGAAAAAGGTTTGGTGTGGCCAGAAAATATTGCACCAGCCCGAGTATACTTAGCTCGTATTGGTGCAGATGAGGCGGTTGTAGGCGCCGCAGACGCACTGTATGAAGATCTTCAAGCAAAAGGTGTAGAAGTGCTGTATGACGACCGCGACGTGCGTCCTGGCGAAAAATTTGCAGACGCAGACTTAATGGGGATTCCGCACCGCGTGGTTATAAGTCAAAAAACAGTCGAAGCAAATCAGGTTGAATATAAGGCTCGAACTGAAACTGAAGCAAAATTTATAACTACAGAAGAACTTAAGCAGTTACTTAAGGTTGCTTAAATATAATCTGTTAGTACGCTATATGTGGTGTGCATAAGCATAATAAAACACAAAATATAGCAAAAAAACACGTTTACAAACTGAAATCTCCATGCTAGACTTATGGCACGTAGAAACCAACTACGAGAAAAACGCGTTTTAAACGCTTTTTATTTTTTCTCTAATTCAACTCTACACAGGTCGCATTAATTTAAGGAATAGGGCAATGAAAAAAGAATTTCAACTCACAAAAGAGGGCGTAGCAGAACTACAAACCGAATTATCAGAGCTTAAGAATAAGCTCGTAGATGTGATTGAAGCTATTAAGACCGCCCGAGATCAAGGCGACCTTAGTGAAAATGCTGAATACCACGCTGCAAAAGAAGAACAAGAACGTGTAGATAACAGAATTGCTGAAATTAATCATATTCTTGCTAATACTGAAGTTATTTCACGGCATAGTAAAACTAGTGTAGGCATAGGTTGTAGCGTTACTCTTAAAAATGGTGGCAAACCTGTAACGTATCACATCGTTGATTCAGTAGAAGCTGATCCACTTGAATATAAGATTTCAGATGAATCTCCAATCGGCAAAGCTCTTATGGGCAAAAAGGTAGGCGATAAGGCAGAAATAAAACTGCCAGCCGGCCTGCAAGTGTATGAGATTAAAGAAATCAACTAAAATCCAATAGATTTGCAAAAGCCGGCGCCCCAAGCGTCGGCTTTTTATTTAAACAGTGGTAGAATAGAACTAAATAAAAGCTAGGAATTAAGTATGCAGTGGTTAAATACAATTGTCGATGAACTGATTCACCGTCATCCTGATGGTGAGATTGTGGTTTCTTCTGGGGTTTCGCCTTCGGGAACGTATCATCTTGGTACACTTCGCGAGGTTCTTACGGCAGAAATTATTGCCGTTGAAGTTCGTCGTCGAGGTCGCGACGCTCGTCATATTCACGTGTGCGATGATCTTGATGTATTTCGCAAAGTGCCCGTAGATGTAGATCCAAATTTTGAACAATATCTTGGAATGCCATTATGTGACGTACCGTCTCCGGACGGCAAGGCGGTTTCCTATGCAGATTATTTTGTGCAAGCACTAGTGGACGCTGCAAAAGAAATGAACTTGAGCATGGAAGTGGTACGTGCCCATGAAAAGTATCGTTCTGGCTACTTTGTTCCTGTAATTGAAACTGCCTTAGATAACATTGAAGAAATCAGAAATGTATTAGAGCAGGTTTCAGGCAGAAAACTTGAAGCGCAGTGGTCACCAATTCAAGTTATTGAAGGTGGTCGTTTAAAAAACCGTAAGTTTAAATCAATTAACTTAGATACCAAAACTGTAATATACAGTTCCGTTGAAGGTGAAGACCAAGAAGTAAGTTATGCAGATGGTAACGTAAAGCTAAGCTGGAGAATAGATTGGCCAGCGCGGTGGTCGCTACTCGGGGTAGATGCTGAGCCATTTGGACGTGACCACGCTACCAAAGGTGGATCGTATGACACAGGAAAAGAAATTGCCAGCCAAGTATTTGGTGTTCAAGCACCGTATCCAATTCCTTATGAGTTTATTAATAAAACTGGCGAAACTAAAAAAATGAGCAAGAGTAAAGGCGATGTCATTACCGCCGCTCAACTATTAGAACTTATGCCTGTTGAAATTCTTTGGTTCTTTATACTGCGTTCAGCTCCAGAAAAAATGCTTTATTTTGATGAACAAGAATCATTAATAAAACTTTTTGATGAGTTTGCTGCACTATTGAGCAAGCCGGACAAAACTAAAGACGAAGCACAGCTCGTAGAATTGTGCCTACATGGAGTTGAGCGACCTACTGCTAGTAACATACCGTTTACACACCTTGTCGCAAGCTACCAGGCTTCACTTAAGGATGCTGAAAAGACAGTTGATGTCATTATGCGTACTGAACATAAAGAAACCGCAGAAAAAGACAAAGAAACATTAATTCGTGAACTCAAATTTATCGACACGTGGTTACAGAAAAAAGCCCCGGAAGAGATAAAATTCGAACTGCAAAGTTCAGTAGATGTAGATTCGTTTACAGATGAACAAAAACAGTTTCTTTTAGATTTAGCAGCTGCAATTTCCGATGCACCAGAAGATGCCGATGGCGCATGGTTCCACCAAGCTGTGTATCAATTTAAAGAGAAAACAGATTTAGAACCCAAAGAACTGTTTACCACTATATATCAAGCCTTAATTGGAAAAGATTCTGGTCCGCGAGCAGGTTGGTTCCTAAGTCTTTTACCTCGTGATTGGCTTATTGCACGCTTACGGTTTGAAAAGTAAAAGGCGTTCACCGGAGAACTATTCGACAGTAAACAACTTAGTTTTGGTATAGAATAAGAATTATGAAACAGTTTATGTCGCTTCAAAAATTAAAACCAGGTGATCAAGTGGCGATTATATCACCTTCTGCGGGGTTACCAGGTTTGTTTCCTTGGATCCAAGATTTAGGGCTAGAACGAATAAAAAATGAATTCGGTCTTGTTCCAAAAGAATATCCAACTACTCGGCAAATGGGTTCGAGCTTAGAAGATAGGGCACGCGATGTCATGGCGGCATTTTCAGATCCTGCAAATAAGGCTGTAATTACCTCAATTGGTGGGGGCGATCAGATAAAACTTATTAAGCATCTCGACCCAGAAGTATTTTTAAAGAATCCAAAACCATTTTTTGGCTATAGCGACAACACACATCTTCACAACTTTTTATGGAATCTCGGAATCCCTAGCTTTTACGGTGGTGCGGTGATGTTGCAGTTTGCCATGCATAACAAAATGCATGAATTCACTAAAAACTATCTCAATATAGCTTTATTTGAATCTAGCGAGTACGAACTTACTTCGTCGCCTGAATTTAATGATATTGGCATAAGCTGGGCTGAAAAAGAACGACTTGATGAAGAAAGATTTATGGAACCAAACCAAGGTTTTGTATGGAACGGTTCAAAAGATACAACAGGAAGGTTATGGGGTGGCTGTGTTGAATCGCTTACTGTTCAGTTGAGTGCCAACAAATATTTGCCTTCGTCAGATGATCTTAAGGGTGCGGTGTTGTATTTAGAAACTGCTGAGGATATTCCTGAAGCGTGGGTTATGGAATATCTTCTTGTGGGAATGGGCGAACGTGGTTTACTTAAAAATTTCAGCGGTATTTTAATTGGTCGGCCAAAAGCCTGGGAATTTGACAAGCAAAATTCTACTGAACAAAAACAGGCATACAAAAAAGAACAACAAGAGATAGTTTTAAAAACTATTCGTGAATATAATTCGGATATTCCGATAGTTCAGAATCTGGATTTTGGCCATACAGATCCACAAGTGCCGTTGCCTAGCGGTAACGTTTGCCGTATAGACAGCAAAAATCAAAAAGTTTACCTTACGTTCTAATTGACAAAATCTTAGCTATTAGCATGGTTTATTACGGCGCAGTAGCGGTTGGTTACTTTAGCCATCTAGTGATCGATGGATTAATCTGAAAGCGGTTTAAGATTAAGCACTAAGCATTGTGCTTGTGTTGATTGGTAGTATAAGTGGTATGATTTTGACATGTCAGAGTATGGAGAAAAGTTTCCGGATGTTAGCCTCGAGGCCTCTTTTGAAGGTACAGGTGCAGTGTTTGACCATTTCGTGCATAACGTAGCACAGATAAGTACAGTAGAAGAGTACCGCAAACGGCGTAATTTGATAACCAAAAAACTCGAGAATCTATATCAAGATCACGAGCTGGCCGGGGAATCAATGCTTATTGGAATCGAAGATTGTGAAACAGCAATTGTGGACCATTCAACTGGCGCACAAATACCACTCTATGGATCAGCCACTGGGTATGTGCATAAATTCTATCCTGCACGCACTGTACTTGGTCTTGATGCAATCACCGAAGACAAGCCGGTCACGGATGATATTGCAACTGTAGGAGATGCCGGAAGCTCTTGGAGAAACCCATACAATCTTATTGATGTAAGTCTTGGAATAAGGCTACGCCCCATTTTTGTACCGGTAGGCTTTAATCCAGAAACTACTTTTATAGATGTACCAGCCAACCAGATTACGCATCTTGAAAAACTCGAAGATCGCCACGACTTTTTGCTAGAAGAACAAATATTTGATGCTAAGTGCCGTCGGGCACTTGTAGAAGAGCGCGGCACAGATGTCGATAAACAAAGGGATACTGAAGAGGTTTCATACATTACTGCACGCCAGTTTGAAGAAAGTGATTTTGTGGGTACTGCTGTAGCGTTACGATTTCACCCAGGAGCAACATATTTTGCTACAGATGATCTATCATGCGTGCGCGACCACTACCGTGTGGGTGGTGCCCACGATGATATAGACATCGACAACGGAATAATCGATGATGAGTCTCCATTATTTGCAAAAGTACGAAACTTTGATTGGCTGTGGGATGAATCAGATTCACATGAATCTGCAATACCAATGCTTATGGCTGTTGTTGAGTTAACCGACGTACAAGATATTCTGGCATACGGTGCAAATACAATCTCTGTAGCTGTTGGTGACATTAGGTTTGGGCACAGTTTCAACAAAGCTTCACGCATTACTAACGCAGTCGATATATTTAAATACGAACTACAGCTATTTGAAGATGCCTGCGATGCCATATATTCAGAAAAACTAGATTTTCATCGCGAGATTGAAGCACTAGGTAGTCTTGTTGGTGCGTTAAATCAAACCGACTCAGGTAATATATTTCGTGACACTGTGTTCCAAACAATTGGCTCTACTGTAGCACTAAAGGTCGAAAGAGACTGTGAGTTTATCGGCCAAACAATTGAAGTAGAAGTAAAACACGAACGAGCAATAGCTGTACAGTCAGGTCATGAGCTTATCGGTAAAATACTAGGATACGCAATTGACCATGCAACACTGGTTAGTGGTGAAGAGGTTGAATCTGATTCAACTGTTCAAAACATGGATCCAGAACATCATTCCGAGATTTCTATAGTATGTGTTATTGATGTAAGCGCGGATAGGTACTACGATGCGCTTGGTATAAACAGAGTATATTTACCGCTAGAATATGTTCCATACGGTGAATTTTTGTATACGCCAAGTTTTAATTAAGTGGGTAGCACATGAACGTACTATACTAGGTATAGATTAGTAACTAGAGTCTAAAAAAGGATACCTTATGAAAGCAACATGGAACAATCAAGTTATTGCAGAAGCAGAAAAAGCAGATTTAATTAGAATTGAAGGAAATTGGTATTTTCCACCAAGTTCATTAAAAAATGAATGCTTTACTCCAAGTGATACTCATACCGAATGCGTGTGGAAGGGAACTGCCAGCTATTCAAACGTAGTCGTAAACAATGACACCAACGAAGACGCGGCATGGTTCTACCCTGTACCAAAAGATGGTTCAATCGAACGAGTAGGCAAAGACTACACAAACTACGTAGCCTTTTGGCATGGAGTTGAAGTTACTGAGTAAGTTATTTATCTAGATTAAACGTCTGGATATTATCAGCGGGAATACGTATGATGGTTAGTGAACAAGGAGGGGTGAGTGATTGAAGTTAATAACATAACCAAGACATACGGCAAAAAGAAAACCGAGTTTATTGCTTTAAAAGACATAAATTTTACGATTCCTACAGGTAAAAGCGTTGCGATAATTGGAAAATCTGGCTCTGGAAAGTCGACGCTTATGCATGCTATGAGCGGGCTCGACAAACCGCAGACTGGGCAGATACTCGTCGATGGTATAAACATTCTTGAACTAAAGCAGAAACAAGTTGATAAGTTCCGTTCAGATAAAATTGGTTTCATTTTTCAGAGCTTTTTTGTACAAGCAAACGAAAGTTGCTTTGACAATGTTAGTTTACCGCTAGAAATTGCTGGTATCTCTCGGTCAAAGCGAAAGCAATTGGTTCGCGAAGCGCTTGAAGAAGTTGAACTTAGCGATAAAATTAAAAGTAGAGCTCGTGATCT
>DLGX01000086.1:2664-5258 GCA_002482925.1 Candidatus Saccharibacteria bacterium UBA7683 | reverse complement strand
GCGAAGTCTTCGTAACCACGAGTGATAGTATAGATGTTTCTTAAAATACTTGTTCCCGGGGCGGCCAGCATGGTTATAAGAATAATAACTGCAGGGCGCAAGGCTGCGGGCGCGTTAATGTCGGCTGGTTCAAACTTACTTGGACCGGTTATATAGGCGCGGTGCGGATCGGCAAGTTTTACATCTACACCTAGTTTTCTCAGCTCTGTTAAGTAAAGCGCTCTATCTTCATAGCTCCAGTCGTGAATAAGCGTGGTGCCTTTGGCTCTGGCTACAATTGGTGCAAAGAAGGGGAGGTTGTCCATATTAATGCCAGGGTGGGTAAGCGCGTGAATTTTATCTTCAGGTGCTTTAATTGAATCTGCTTCTAAAGTGGTGATATCTACAAGTTCCGTACGGCCATTTTCAGCGAGGTATGGTTTGCTAATTCTAAAGTTGCAGCCCATTTTTTCAAGGCGCAGTAATTCTACTCGTAGAAAATCGATAGGACAGCGCTTTATAGTAATACGTGAATTAGTGGTAATTCCGGCCGAAAGAAAGCTCATTGCTTCAATTGGATCTTCGCTCGGCGCATAAGTAATATCTTTATTAATATCTTTTACGCCATGCACAACCAATTTGTTTGTACCAACTCCATCAATCTTAATTCCGCATGCTTCTAAGAAGAAGCACATATCTTGCACCATGTAGTTGCTGCTAATATTTCGTAGAGTTGTGGTCCCATCAGTAAGCGCAGCAGCCATGAGAGCGTTTTCACTTACGGTTTCACCCATTTCATACAGGGTTACATCTTTAGCTTGTTTCTTTTTAACACTAGCCAAGTAATAGTTATTCTTTGTAGCAACTGAAACACCGAATTCTTCAAGCGCATACAGATGGGGCGCAACAGTTCGTTTACCAAGCTTGCATCCGCCTGCGTAGGGTAGTTTGAATTCGTTGTAACGGTGCATGAGTGCGCCTAAGTACATAATGACACTTCGGGTTCGCTTTGCAGCTTTTGAATCCATTTCTGCAAGCTTTAGTTTAGCAGGCGGTTTAATTTCAAGATCGCCATTTTCAAGCCAGGTAACTTTTACGCCAATACTTTGCAGTACTTCAATTAGGCGGAAAACTTCTTCAATTTTGGGCGCTTTTTTAAGTGTGGTTGTGCCTCTGTTGAGCAGTGCCGCACACAGTAGCCCTACAGTAGCATTTTTACTGACCTTTACATCTATAGAACCATGAAGTTTATGGCCACCTTGAATTTTTAAGTTAACACTCCCACTTCCTAGGCTAATTAGTTCCTGATTTAAGACGTCGCTGATTCTGGCAAGCATTTCTAAGGTCACGTTTTGTCTTCCAGCTTCAATGCGGTTAATCGCACTTTGTGAAGTACTCAGTTTATCAGCTAATTCTTTCTGAGTAAGGCCTCTTTGGTTACGAACGCGTGCTATTAGTTCCCCGATTTTTTGCTGGTATTCTTGCATAGAGTCGATTATAACATATCATATGTGATATAAGCATTGTGCTAATAACAATGCTATACTGGTAAGTATGTTGTAATACTGCGCCATATTTATCATAATAAAATAAACCTGAAGAGAGGGGTTAGATATGGCAGTAGTAAATGATCCACAAATTGAAGAACTAATTCAAGCTGAGCATAATCGGCAAACAAGCGGTTTAGAAATGATTCCAAGTGAAAACCACACATCAGCTGATGTTATGGCAGCACTTGGTTCGTGTCTTACGGATAAGTATTCAGAAGGCTACCCTGGCAAGCGTTACTACGGTGGGTGTGAATTTGTAGACAAAGTAGAAAATTTAGCTCGAGATAGGGCAAAAGAACTGTTCGGTTCTACGCATGCCAACGTGCAAGCGCATTCAGGTTGTCCTGCAAATCTCGCGGCGTACTATGCTTTATTAGATCCGGGCGACACCCTCATGGGCCTCAGTCTTATTCATGGTGGGCACATGACCCACGGCCTAAAGCTTAACTTTTCAAGCACATTTTATAAGAGCGTTCAGTATCATGCCCGCCCAGATGGTTATATTGATATTGATGAAATGTATAAGCTTGCCAAAGAACACAAACCTAAATTAATTGTGGGCGGTGGTAGCGCGTACCCGCGTTACTATGAATGGGAAAAGTACAAAGAAGTAGCTGACAGCGTCGGCGCATTCTTTGTAGCAGATATGAGCCATGTGGCCGGACTTGTTGCAGCTGGTGTATATCCAAATCCGGTTGGAATTGCAGATATTGTAACCACCACTACCCATAAAACCCTTCGTGGCCCACGCGGTGCACTGATTTTGGCAAACGGAAATCCTTCTAATCCGCTTGTAAAACCAGAACGAACAAAAGAAAACATTCCTTCATTAATAGACAGGGCAGTAATTCCTGGCCTACAGGGAGGTCCGCACAATCATCAAACAGCCGGTATTGCTGTTGCGCTTCGTGAAGCACTACTGCCTAGCTTTAAGGAATACGGCGCTCAGGTAGTTGCAAATGCTAAAGTACTTGCCGATAAATTATTAAAACTCGATTACCAACTTGTAACTGGTGGTACAGATAGCCATCTTCTTTTAATGGATCTTACTAATAAAAATATTAG
>DLGX01000086.1:475-2453 GCA_002482925.1 Candidatus Saccharibacteria bacterium UBA7683 | reverse complement strand
GAAATCACACAGTTCTGTCTACAATTCCCATTACCGAGCGATGCTCAGTAGCTAGTTAGTTTGCTAAAACTGAAATAAGCATTTGTTGGGCACTTGAAATAACAGGGCTAATAAGCGGGAAGCCTACAAACATAAAGAGTAGAATTGCTGTAAAACCCATACGTTCTATTTGCATCATAACTTTTTGAATTGGCTCAGGAGAAAGTGCATATAAGACTCTTGAACCATCTAAAGGCGGGAATGGAATCATGTTGAATATAAATAAGCCGATATTAATTAACACACTGTACGCCAAGAATCCTGAGAGGTAAGAGCCATTAATAGCAATTCTACTTTCTGCAAGAAAACTTAAAGCCACTGGGTCAACTAGTTTTAAAATGAGAATAAATATAATTGCCAGTAGCAGGTTAGTAAGTGGACCAGCTATCCCTACGAGCGCCATGCCAAATTCTTGAAACTTCAAACGATACAAATTAATTGGTACAGGTTTTGCAGCTGCAAACGGCGGGAGCCCGGCAAGAATTAAAATGAGCGGTAACGCCACGGTGGTTAATGGATCGATATGTCGTAGCGGATTAAAGCTTATGCGCCCATGTAGCTTTGCGGTGTCGTCTCCAAGCCAATAACCGACTACGCTGTGCATCATTTCGTGTAATGAAATAGCAACCAGCAGGGCGGGTAACGCATATATTAGTAAGTAAAAATTATCAGATTGCACTACGTTATATTCTACACTAGTTCAATGAATTCAGGTTCTTGTATAAGCGTAATACCAAACTTTTCTTCAACAGCTTGCACAACTTTTTCTTTAAAAGAGATTAGATCATCAGTAGACTTAGCCGATTCATTAATAAGTACTAAGGCCTGGTTCTTCCAGGTTGCCATACCGGTACTAGAATCGTGAAAATCTTTAAGCCCGCAAAGGTCAATAAGCTGGGCGCCGTACAGCTTCAGGTTTCCATCATCAGTTTGGTGGCTTTTTAGTTCAGGAAAGTTCGCCTGCAACTGATTAAAAACATCTGCCGAAACTACTGGGTTTTTAAAGAATGATCCACAGTTAGCAACAGTACTCGGATCAGGTAACTTAATAACACGCACCGTTGAAACTGCCTCGCGAAGGTTTGCTGGCGAAACAGATTCTTGGTTTATATTGTGAACTTCAAAGTAGGTAGCAACATCTGCATAGAACGGAGCACTTTCAGACCTGCGACTAAATCGCATTTTTACTGAAGTAATAATAAAACGAGATTTATCTACTGTATTGAACCTGCTGTGACGATATGAAAACATGCACTCGTCTTTTGAAAGCGTTACAAAGTCACCGCTCTTAGAGTCGTATGCTCGAACCGAAATAACAGAATCTGAGACCTGCTGACCATACGCACCTATATTTTGTACTGGCGCAGCACCAGTAGTTCCTGGAATTAAGCTCAGCAGTGCAATGTCGGAATATCCTTTTTCAACGGTATATTCTACCAATCGATCCCAATTTACGCCGGCACCAACACTAAGAAGAAGCCCATCTTCACCAACTGTTTCTTCAATGCCATCAACTGCATTTACAATAACCAGGCCGTTGTAGCCTTTGGCACTGAATACACTATTACTGCCAGAACCAATTACGTGGGTTGGCAGTTTATATTCTTTTGAATACTTAATCGCTTCAAGAAGCTCTTCTTCACTACTAATTTCTACTAAAAATGCCGCCTTACCACCAAGACGCATAGTTGAAAACGAAGCCAGTGAAACATTTTTTTGAATCTGCATATCTGTTACAGTATAGCAAGAATAAGAAGAAAGCGTGATCTATGCAAAAAATGGATTCAGACCAACTTCGTGCTCATAAGGGTATTAGTTTTGTAGGAGTCACCACCACGTTCTTGTGTCACGATGGCAAAGGCTCATTTTACTTGGCGAAACGCAGTCAAAATGCTAGAGATGAACAAGGCACATGGGATTCTGGTGCAGGTGGACTCAA
>DLGX01000086.1:0-333 GCA_002482925.1 Candidatus Saccharibacteria bacterium UBA7683 | reverse complement strand
GACGGCTGGTTTACGCTTGACACACTCCCGTCGCCGCTCCATTCGCAGTTACTACCGTTTTTTAAAAAGTATCAAAAGCGATTGACTAAAATTCTCAGTAGTTAAACCTAGTTCTATCTGTTATAATAGCCGTTGCCTTAATACCAATCTAAGAAACAAAGCAAAGCGATTTTCTTAGATTGAAGAGGAGCGATAACGGAAAGTGAAGTCTTCTGTCGTTTACGACATAAACGGAACTTGGAGTAAATCACGACGCGCACCGGTAGCTCAGCTGGATAGAGCATCTGTCTTCGGAACAGAGGGTCGGGGGTTCGAATCCCTCCCGGTGTACCA
>DLGX01000029.1 GCA_002482925.1 Candidatus Saccharibacteria bacterium UBA7683 | reverse complement strand
AATTAAAAACTAGATCCGAAGATCTAGCTCTTAATTTGGTACGGATGAGAGGACTTGAACCTCCACGCCTTGCGGCACTAGCTCCTAAGGCTAGCGTGTCTACCAATTCCACCACATCCGCTCGTCGGAACTTACGCTTTGGTCTTGTTTTGCCTGTAAGGCAAAAGCTGCAACTTTATGCTATGTTCCTCCTCTCAAATTAAAAAAGTCGCATTCGCTTTGTTTTCTAATTTGGTCATAGACCATAATATCAAAAAATGATCATTTTAGCAGTAGTTTTATTTAGATTATAAAAGATGCTGTTAAGCATCTTCAAGGCGGTAGGTCGCCAGTGCAGCATCACCATAATTTCGATTGTCCACCACAACAACTCCATTGGCTTCTGGTACTGGCTCTCTACCTGGGTACGATAATACCATAAGCCCGTTTGGTTTTAAATGGGATTTTAGTGCAAAAACTGTGGACAACTGCAAGTCGTTATAGGGAGGATCACAGAATATGATGTCGAATTTCTTTTCCACATTATTTGAACTCCAAGCTTTACAGCTTGCTTTAATAGCCTGCACGTTATGCGCGCCCAGCTTTTCTACATTGGCTTTCAGCACTTTATAGGCCATTGGATCGCGCTCGGTAGCAATAGCTTCCCATGCGCCTCTACTGACCGCTTCAATGGCAAGGGCGCCACTGCCTGCAAAGGCGTCAAACACTGCACAGCCTTGAATATCACCTAATGTATTAAATAGCGCACTTCGGGGCCGTTCGCCCATTGGGTGGGTTCTGAAGCCTCTCGGGGCTTTGATTATACGGCTTCCGTATCTGCCAGCTATTATTCTCATTTAGAATCGCTTTCGTCGATCGCTAAAATCCAGAGAATACTAATGGCATGTACTATACGTGGGCCCAGAACTTGTTTAATTTCTTTTGCCATCTTCATAGACCAACCACGCCGTAAAAATCGTTCGTACATATTCAGTTCATATATTTCTAGTGCAATTTCTTTTAAGTATGCCTCGTACCCAACGTTTTTTGCATGTTTAATTTCACCCTCACTTGGTAGGCCCTTTTTTAGCTTCAAAGTTCTTACTGTTGAAGAAACGCCCCATTCAAATGTTGCATGACTAATAAGCAAGCCTTTGGCTCCCCACATCTTCCAGTTCTTTTTTAGCATTTCGCGCTTCGTATCACCTTGTATCACCACTTTGTCTTTAAAACTTGTTCTAGTTTCAATTCCTTCACCACGAAGTTCAATTAATTTTTTCTCATATGGGTAGTGGTGGGCTGGCGTGAGGCCATCTACAATAGCATGTGCCATCCAAGCGGCTTCGAAAGCTGCTTTTTCTAACGAATTATTTTTTAGACTTTTTACGAGCTGTATGTAATGGTTGTTAATTATATTTAGCAAAACCTTATCATCAGAGTTGGTAGGATCCCAGTAGTGCCAGGGTTCATCAACCCCGGGGCTTTTGCGCTTAATACCGTCAGGTCCGTTATTGCCTTCAAAATGAAGAATCAACTTAGTTTCAGGAAATACACTTTGCGGTCGAAGTTCTTTTACAAATTTACGAGCAACTCTATCAAACTTTTGATGAGCACCAATAAGATTTCCTGATTTATTATGTAGTGTTGTACCGGAATACATTAGCTACTAGTGTAAACGTTTTGTAAAACTTTAACTAGCGTTTCTCTTGCGGTGCTAATTTAGGTAGGTAAGACTGAGACTCTTCTTTACACGCTCTGAAAGTTCTGGATAATTAGACAGTCGTTGATTTTGTTTAATAAATTCTTCTGCGCTCTCACGAGCTTTCTTAATTAAGATTGTGTTGGTTATCTCTGCAATCTTCAAATCGAGGGCGCCGTGTTGCTTGCTTCCGTAAATTGCACCAGGCCCGCGAAGTTCAAGATCCATTTCGGCTAATTTGAAGCCATTAGTTGTACTTTCCATCGCCCTCAGACGCTTAGAAGGTTTAGCTGAAGTACTCGGAATTAAGTAACAGTAGCCTTGTTCCGCACCGCGTCCAACGCGTCCGCGAAGTTGGTGAAGCTGGGCAAGACCAAAGGTATCTGCGCCTTCTATTAGCATTACGCTAGCATTTGGAATATCAATACCTACTTCAATTACCGTGGTGCTTACCAATAGGTCGATTGCTCCGTCTGCAAAGTTTTGCATGATGTCAGCTTTTTCTTCGTCTTTCATTTTTCCGTGAAGCGTTGCAATCTTGCGATGCTTGAAATGCCCGGCTTTAAGCCGTTTAACTTCTTCGTTAACGCTTTTTACTTCAGAACCTTCTGAATCATCAATTAAAGGACAAACTACGAAAACCTGTCGTCCTTGCGTAATTTCATCATCAATAATTTGGTAGAGTTGTGGTCGTGAATTAGGCGACCAAATTGTTGTTTCTATAGGCAACCTATTACTTGGCTTTTGTGAAATTAATGAAATATCAAGATCTCCATACACTGTAAGCGCAAGACTTCGCGGAATAGGTGTCGCGGTCATGCTTAAAATATGCGGAATTTTAATACCTTTGTCGACAAGTTTCTGGCGTTGCTTCACGCCAAATCTATGTTGTTCGTCTATAACAATGAGGCCGAGTCGTTTGAATTCAACGGTTTCCTGTAGTAACGCGTGTGTTCCAATTACAATGTCGACTTCGCCAGCTTTTAGCTGATCTTTTATAACTTGTTTTGGCTTACCTTTCACAGCTGCTGTTAAAAGTCCGATAGTAATGTTAGTTTTTTCAAGCAAGTCGGCTAGCGTTTGTGCGTGTTGTCTGGCTAGTAACTCGGTTGGAGCCATAATAGCTGTCTGAACACCTTGCTTGGCGGCTAGAAAGGCTGCAAACGCCGCAACTACAGTCTTTCCAGCGCCGACGTCACCTTCAAGAAGCCGATTCATCGGGGTTTCTTTGTCGATATCTTTTAGAATTTCCCACGCAGCTTGTTTTTGAGCAGGTGTAAGTTCAAACGGCAAAGCCTTGGTGTATTCCAGAGCAAGTGCTTGGTCAAACTCGATTCTTAACGCTACTTCGTCTTCTATTTGTTTTTTGTTGAGCTGGCCAGCAAGCACGTATGCGAACACTTCTTCAAATCCAATTCTTTCCCGTGCCTGCGCTAATTTTTCTTGGTTTTCTGGCCAATGAAGCTGGAGCGCTGCTTCAGCAAAGGTTATGAGTGCCTGTTTTTTTATAATAAATTCGGGCAAGGTTTCGGGCAGTTCTTGGAACATACTCGTTACTTCGGCGAGTGCGTTTCTGATTACCCGAGAATCCAGCCCTTTGGTTTGGGGATAAATTGGCACAATTCTTGCAGTATTAGTGGTGAATTCTTTAGCTTCTTCAACGGTTGGATTCTGTAAAATATATTTATTGAAGCTAAAATCATACAACCCTGAAAAATAATACTCGGTGTTTGGCTTAAAATACTTTTCTCTATATGGCTGATTAAACCAAATTACCCTAATAGCTGAGCTTTCGTCTCTTACAACAGCCTCGGTTAGGTGCATTCCTCTTCGAACCCGACGGGTTTTAATTGATTCAATTTTAGCTTTTACCGTAACCCCGCCAGGTTTGATTTCTTTTATCGGTAGTACTTCTGAATAGTCATCGTATCTTCGTGGCCAAAAAATTAAGAGATCTCTAACTGAATCTACGCCTAATTTAGAC
>DLGX01000034.1 GCA_002482925.1 Candidatus Saccharibacteria bacterium UBA7683 | reverse complement strand
GGCAACTATTTTGGCGCATTATTGCCATTAATTGACATGGCAAAAAAACACGCAGATAAGTATCAGGTCAATCTTATGATGGCTGATCTACATAGTTTTTCAACACCTATTGATCACAGTCTATTACTTGGTCAGATACAGGAAAATCTACGGACTTATGCTGCGGCAGGCCTACCGATGAATGATCCAGACATCAGATTATTTAGAGAAAGCCACGTTTCTGCGCATTCAGAACTTGCACATATACTTGACGCCTTCACAGGAGTCGGCGAAATGATGCGCATGACCCAGTTTAAAGATAAATCTGGCAAGATTGGCAACGACAGAGTCAGTATTGCTCTACTTAACTATCCGCCACTGATGGCTGCAGATGTTTTACTGTACGGGGCCCAATATGTTCCGGTAGGTGACGATCAAACTCAGCATCTTGAATATATTAGAGATATTGCACAAAGACTAAATTCAAAGTTTGAATCTGATCTGTTTGTAGTACCTTTTGAGGTAAAAAAACAGCACGAGTTCTTTGGTAAAGACCAGGGTCTTAGAATTAAAGACCTTGTAGACCCAACAAAAAAAATGAGTAAGTCAGATGAAAGTGGTAAAGGCATAATATTCCTTGGAGATGACCCAAAAGCAGCTGCTAAAAAAATAATGAGTGCTACAACAGACAGTGTTGGTGAAATTCATTACGACCTAGAGAATCAGCCTGGAATTAGTAACTTACTTCAAATTCTTGCACTCTTTACTACACAAGATCTAAATGATGTTACTGCTCAGTACGAAGGCCAGACAAGTTATGGCGATCTTAAAAAGGCTGTAGCAGAGGCGACAGAGGTATTCCTTGCAAACTTCCAAAAGTCCTTTGAATCTGTAGATATGAACGCACTAGAAGCAAAATTACGCGAATCTGAAGAAAAAATGAACGAAATAGCTAACGCAACGTTACTGAAAGTACAAAAAGCAGTAGGACTTCGTTAATGACTACTGGCGACTTTAAAAAGCTTGAAAGTTTGGTAAAAGAACTTTACGAAGCCAAAAATCCTAATCGTGACGGATGGGCAGACTGGTTGTATATAAATCACGTGCTATGGGTTGCGGACAAAGCTGAAGAAATTGCAAACAGATACAACATTGATTGCAAACTGAGCAGAGCTGCTGCTCTTTTGCACGATATTTCAGATACAAAAATTGAAAGAGAAGACAGTAGCAGTGATCAGTTAAGTCTTGAAATTGCGAGAGACTTATTAAAACAAACCCAGTTCGACAGTGAAACAATAACACTAATTGTAGATGATGCTCTCAGGTATCATTCTTGTAGAAACGGTGAAAAACCAGCTTCGGGTATTGGCAAAGTCTTGGCGACCGCAGACGCACTAGCTCATTTTCAAACTGATTTTTATCCATTCGCTTTTTCTTCTAAATTGTTCGACAATTATGAAACATTGAAACTATGGTCAGCTCAAAAAATAGTGAAAGATTTTAATAATAAGATATTCTTTGAGGAAATACGCGAAGAAACGCGACCTCAGTATGAAACTTTACAGTTACTGTTTGGAGAACGACTATGATCACCCAAGGGATCTACGAACATTACAAAAGTACGCCTGAGGACAGAAAACTGTATCAAGTTTTATTTCTTTCACACTTAGAAGAAACACTTGAGGTTATGGTGCATTATATACCAATGTACTACGAAGAAAACGATGATGTATACAGCGATGGAATTACAATTTGGACCCGCACATTAAAGAACTTTTCAGAAACCGTGCAGTACAATGGTAAAACTATGCCCCGCTTTACTCGTATCAGTAGTACAATAGTACAGTGAACAAGATTGAGATTACAGAAATTGAAGTAGGTGAGCGCCTTGATAAAACCTTAGCACGGTTATTTCCTGAATATTCCCGTTCGGCATTAGAAAAACTTATTGAAACGGGCTCTATTACAGTCAATGATAAAATTGTGAAGACAAAGTACGTAATAAAACCCGCCGATAGTATTGCCACCGATTTTTCTGAACTCGACAAAGACCCCGACCATATTGAACTACCTATAGTCTATGAAGATGAAAACGTGCTGGTTATTAACAAGCCCCTGGGTGTATTAGCTCATAGCAAAGGTACGTTTAATAAAGAAGGCACTGTAGCGACTTTTATTCACCCGCACTTAAACGGCTCAGACGAATGGAAGAGCACTAATCGTGCTGGTATTGTTCATAGACTCGACAGAGCCACCAGCGGTATTATGATCTGCGCCAAAAATGAAGAAACTAGTAGTTTTTTACAAAAGCAATTTTCTACCAGGAATGTGAAGAAGACATACTTAGCTGTTATTGCTGGTGAAATGCCAGAACCAAACGGCATAATAGATGTACCTATAGAACGAAACCCAAAAAAACCAGCAACTTTTAGAGCAGGCGTAAATGGCAAAACTGCGCAAACTGAATTTACGGTTGTGCAGACTAACGGCTTACACAGTCTTATAGAACTAAAACCGCGTACAGGCCGTACCCATCAGCTTCGAGTTCACCTAGACTACCTAAAGCACCCTATAGTCGGAGATGAATTCTATGAAGGCGAACCAGCTGAGCGGTTAATGCTTCATGCATTAGAACTTGAAATAACATTGCCAGGCGGTAAGCGATCTACGTTCAAAGCCCCCAAACCCGAAATATTTAATAGCTACTTTTAATTATGCAACCTGTTTTTCATCAGCGCACCAAACTGCAATTAGAAACATTTTTGAAAAAACCTTCGCATGCCGTGCTTTTAACAGGCAAAGAAGGAAGCGGGAAGCTCTTCACTGCCAAGTGGCTAGCAAGCAAGCTCGAAGCTGAATATTTTGTAATTGAATCACCAGAAGAAAAATCTGTAATCACCATAGATCAGATTAGAGAGCTCTATAGTCTTACAAGAACTGGCAATAATCTGGTAGTGATTATAAAAGATTCCCAGGAACTAGGCAGAGAAGCCCAAAACGCGTTTTTAAAACTCCTTGAAGAACCTCCAAAGAACACTACATTTGTTTTAACAGCGCCACAACCAGAAATGTTGCTTTCTACTATACGTTCGCGTACACAGCTTGTTGAGGTGCTGGTTCCTTCAAAAGAAGCTCTAAAAAGCGCGGTAAAAGAAACCGCTAACGCTGGAGTGAACATTGAAAGCTTACTAATCACTTCAGATGGACTAGCAGGCACATATATCTCACTGGCTAACGATCTTGTAAAATACCAGTCGCATCAAGAAGGAATTGAGATTGCCAAAAAATTCTATAGCGGTTCCGTGTACCAAAGACATATGCTCTGCATTGAACATAAGTACGAAAAAGCCTGGAGCCAGCAATTACTGACTTTTCTGGCAATTATAATTCAAACACTTATAAAGCAATCTGCTGGTAGTACAACAACTCAAACTAAACTCATTGCGCAAGCTGAGCTTCTTGAAACAACTTCACGCAATCTGTTATTAATCAACGGAAATCCAAAAATCCACCTTACTAGACTCTGCGAACAACTAGGATAAGAAGTAGCCATATACCCACAGAATTGCTATACTAGTCGTTGATGATTTTTGCATTTTTAGTACTTATAGCAATCGGAGCTTGGACAGTCTACGCCACAGCTAATGCCGAAGAACAGGCAGAAGAATTAGTCACCAAAAAAGTAGGTGACAGATTACAGCGTTTATGGGACGACGCTTTCCAATCTTTAAAAGAAAATAAATTCTTAAGAGCTGAACGTGCGCTCCTCACTATTTTGAAGTTCGACGAACGTAATGCCGGCGCCTATAACCGTCTTGGTATTTTATATGCAAAGCAACGAAGTTTTGAACACGCTGTAGAATGTTTTGAAATTGCACATAGTCTTGAACCGAATGCATCAACTCTGCATAACCTCGGACTTGTCTATATGGAAATCGGCGAATTGCAAAAAGCAGCTCACACCATGGAATCAGCAATGGAAGAAGAAGACGAAGTTCCAATTCGTTACATTGCCTATGCAAAAGTACAAGAAAAACTCGGCAACGAAAAACGTATGGTAGAAGCACTAGAACATGCAGCAAAACTACAACCTAATCGCCAAACCTATACACTTGTAGCTGATGCCTACAAAAAAGTAGGCCGAGACGAAGACGCAAAGAAAATTGAAACAGCAATGAAACGTGCAAAAACACGCATTCAAAAAGCTCCCAAAATCAAACAGCCTCGTAAAGTAGTAATGTAAACAGAGCTCGTAACTCTTGTTAAACACGCGTATTTTAGGTATAGTGTAACAGTTCTCAATTAACGGTGTTGCTACAATTTGAAAAACAAAGCGCAGCGACTTATTCCAATTGAGAGGAGAAGCATAGCGTAAGGTTGCAGCTTTTGCCACAGGCAAAACAAGACACAAGCGTCAGCTTCGACGAGCCACCTTAGCTCAGCTGGTTAGAGCAGCTGTTTTGTAAACAGCAGGTCGTCGGTTCGAATCCGACAGGTGGCTCCATATTGGTCCAAACCAAATTAAAATACAAAGTATAACGACTTTTTTAATTTGAGAGGAAGGAATGCGACGAGTTGAAGCTTTTCAAGCTTGCTTGGAAACGAAAATTTTATAGCAATTCCTGACGAGCTGGGATAGTGAAGCGGTCAAACACGTCAGACTGTAAATCTGATGGCTTATGCCTTCGTAGGTTCGAATCCTACTCCCAGCACCAACCAGGCCGCCTTAGCTCAGTGGTAGAGCACTTCCATGGTAAGGAAGGGGTCTTGAGTTCAAATCTCAAAGGTGGCTCCATAGTGTATTCATTCCACCAGTAGGTGGTTTTTTATTTGTTCATTGTGCTTATGGTACTATGCAACTATGCCGATGAATAATCCGTATCTAGAATCTACTCATATGCCTGTGGAGTATGAAAATGATCTACTTAACGGAATGATCCTGACTGACAAAGAAGGAGCAGTATCATTTCTCTCTGCGCATTCACCAGCACATCAGTTTTTCTTACAGCGTATTAATGCAACTGAGCCGACCGTTAGGTTTAATAATTGTAACCTTGAGCCATTCTCAGAACATCCCATACATACTCTCGTAATAGAATCGATCGCACAAATTATTACCAATGAACTTGAGTTAATGATAAACCAAGAAAGTCATTGAAGCATGGCAACAGATGTGGTAAGATAGTGTCCTATGGCAAAGAAGAACACCAAACGAGTTTTAGTAGGTTTAGTTGGCGAAGAATCAGGCGACCGACTTTATTACACTAAAAAAAATACACTAAACACACCTGATAAACTCAGCCTTAAAAAGTACAATCCACGTACTCGAAAAGTTGAAGTATTCACTGAAACCAAGAAGAACCTTGGCCGAAATGAAGTAAAGCCGAAGAAGCGATAATTTATGGCAAAGCATAAAAACTGGCACGGCGCTGCACGAAAACGAGCTTTAAAGAAAAAGCTTAAAGAACAAAAAAGATAATAACCTGTATTTAAAAAACAAGGCTTGAATACCAAGCCTTGTTTTTAATATTCCAGAATTACCACCAACTAGCCCCGTATATAACGGCTCCGGCAATTACAAAAGCTTGTACAATAAAGAATAGTCCTTGATACACAAGTATCAACCGTTCTTTGTGGACTAGGGCGTACCAAATCCAAATAGCAGTCAAAATTTCGAAGCCAACCCAAGAACTTAGTGAAATTCCCGCTGCGGTACGATCTCTAAATATAATCACCGCCTGTGGAATAGTGATTATAGGCTCTACTACTGCAGCAATATACGTTAATCGATCTACTAGTAGCGGATTAGTCTTTTTAGCAGCAATTAAAGTGCGTCGTTTTTTTACGTGTTTATGTTTAAGAAATTTAGTCATGCAATCATCATATCAAACTACTTATATTTAAACTTCGCTACAACAATTGCAATTGCTAGACCGAAAGCAATCAAGTTTGTGAAAAACAAAATCACATCTTCACGCACTACAGCATGTAGAATCCATAGAATGTTACCGACAGATATAAAGATAAATGTTTTGCTTGCAAGATCGCGCGTACTTTTAGTTTTATAGCATTTATAAACTTGCGGTACAAGGCTGTATATGCCGAATGCTCCAGCAAGAATTCCGAATATGTTTTTCATTGTTAGTAATATACCAGAAATAAGCTTATAAAAATTAGGTTTTCCTGCGTGATTGCCAATATTTCTTCACTATTGAAATTGTTAAAGTAGATAGAAAAAAACCAATAACCGGCACCAGTGCGTTGATCCACGGATCAATATGTACAACATAGCGAAGATAAACTACCACTACTATATAGGTGAGCAGTGCTATACCTATTTTACGTGTCCAACTTGTTTCCCATGCCTTATCGCTTTCAACCCGCGCATTGCGTTCTTCTATTACCTTTAGTCGAGCTTCAATTTCATTACTCATAATAAAACTATACCAGCTGATTCAGATAGTTACGAAGTTGTTTGTTATTTTTAACATGAATGAACGTAGTAGAATCTCGCCGATCTTTTTCAAAAAGTATATTTGGCTTTACGCGTGTAGGAAACTTCCATATGATCTTAATTAGCTTAGAAACAATGAGAATTTCGGGACAGTGCGCCGGAAGTTCTGGCCGTGATTTGAATAAATATCGAATATTTCGTTTAGTCACGCGGTAAAAACATATTCGTCTTGGTATGTCTAAGAAGATAACTTTATCAGCCGCTTTCAGTATGTCGTAATCAACGCCGTCTATTACCCACGAACTTTTAGCTATAAGCTTGTTGATTTTACTTGCTTGTTCATTACGCGGTGCTTTCTTCCAACGTTCTTTCCAAACAATTTTATCTAAACTAAAACATTCAAGTTCGTAATGCTTAGCAATTTGCTTACTTAGCGTAGACTTACCCGAACCAGCATTTCCAATTACAAGTATCTTCATTGGTTTAAGCATAGCAAACTTGAAGATTGTTAGTGCAGTCTTCCAAATTGACGTTTGTAAAAAGCTATACGAACTTTGAATCGAAGAATTTAACACCAGTTTTTAACGCATCAAGATATTTTTCAACTGGCGGGAATAGGGGAGATGGAAGCGCTTCAATATCAAACCATTGCCACTCAGTAGTTTCACGCGGTGAGCTATTAATAGGTTCTCCAGCTTTCCACTCAGCTACAAAGCTTATATCAACATAATGTTTGGGTTGCATTTGGGTGAAATTCACCACCCCTAAGAACTGAACATTTGTCACCTGAAGCTCACTACCCGCTTCTTCGGCAAGTTCCCTGAGCGCAGCTTCTTTAAGAGACTCACCGAGTTCTACGTGACCACCGCCACTACCCCAGTAGCCTTCGCCAAGTACTAAGCTTTTTCTCTGATGAAGCATAACATAAGTCTTGCCCTCTGATTTCTTCAGCACAATCACGCCTACACCGACTTTTGGTCTATCTTGTTTCATAACTTAATCATAACAAAAGAACCCAAAAGAGTCTTTGAACTCTATGCTATAGCGTTTTTGCTGTACGAGGTAGTAGACTAAATATATGACCGAACCAAACATACAAAACAGAAAGAACCGGGCATACAGCCTTACTGCGTATAACCCAAGCTGGCCATTAGAATTCGAAAAACTTAAGACAGAGCTAGCTCCGCTGTTCGGAAGTAATCTTATTGGTTTCAACCACTTTGGCAGTACATCTATACCAGGCATGCTCGCCAAGCCCAGTATTGATGTTTGTGTAGAAGTAAAAAACTTAGAAGAAGTTAAATCTACGTGTTCAAAATTAGAAGCATTGGGCTATAAATCTTGGGGAAACTACGCTGGCCAAGGTGAAGAATATTTCACACTAGATGATAGTAGTGGCCAGCGGAAATATAATGTTCACGTACTCCAAACCGGAAATAAATTTATAGAAAGTTACATAGCTTTTCGAGATTACCTACGCGCAAACTCCAGAAAAGTCGCCGAGTACATTGCTATCAAAGAAACGTTACGCAAAGAATTTGGTTTAGATGATTACAATTCATACAACTATACAAAATCCGAAAGAATGGAGGCTTTAAAACAAGAAGCCTTGGAGTGGTACAAAAAACAGCTTCAACGCAGTTCTCTTTGAGATCTGAATATACAACCTGATACAATACGCTTATGGAAATACCACTTACAACACCTGCGTTACTCTTCCCAGCAATAGCAATATTAATGCTTGGGTATGTTAATAGATACCTCGGTACAGCAAACGTAATCCGAACGTTTAAAAAAGATTACGATTCAGGGTATGCGCATACCGACGTAGTAAGACAGCTGAAAATACTTCGAAAAAGAATTGAGCTATCTCGAATAATGCTCACGGCTGGGGTAATTGCATTAATTACCGCGTGCGCTTCAATGTTCTTAATTCTCCAAGAACTACAAGGACTCGGAAAAACATCATTCGGTATTTCAATATTAGCAATGATAGTGAGTCTATTTATTTCACTTTATGAAACGTTTCTTTCTAACAAGTCATTGTTTATTGAAGTAGATGATATATTCAGGCAGGAAAAGACAAAATAAATGTAGGTGACTACATGAACTTTGCTGTATTACTTCAAATTATTAAACCTGAGTACTAGACTATATCTTTCCATTCTTCAACGGGTACTCGGCACTGCGTTTCAGGAACAATTTCATCTTTGCTCGCGCATCTACCGACAAAAGCAAGTACGACATTTTCAGCTTTAGCTTCAACTTCGCGCAGTTGATTCATAGCTTTTGTTAAATCACGATCCTCTTCTTCAACTCCACCTTCGATTATCGCAGCACTCGATTCAATTAACTCCGACTGACGAGTTATAGTCGTTTGTAACGTTATGCAATCTCTGCATCGTGCTGGAATTAAACCCTCAAAATCTACAAGCATAATCCTACTATCTCATGTTTAATCGTTTATTCAAATATAAATGGGGAACGGTCACTTCACGTTCGTGACAGAGGTTTACTGACGCACTTCGAACATTAAAATGAGTTATCTGAATACAAATACAGATAGCATCATAGGTGTCTGAACTACTAACCATAAGATTTGGGCGCAAATGATTGGAAGTATCTTATGTTTCATTCCATAAAGCAGCAAAATTATGCTGGCAATGTTATAACTTGTCCACATGAATAGCGAGACCTCAGATGCATCTTGAGATTTGTAAATTAAATAAATCTGAGGAATAGTAGTTAGTGGCTGAATGATGCTAACTACTAGTGCAAGCGCATCAATAGTACTTGGTTTCTTAAACTTGTTGCTAGAGTGTGTTATATGTCGCATTACAATGCAGTATAGCTTATGTTATCTTAAGAAAAAACTTAATTATCAAACAATTGCATTTATCGAATATCTGGTTCGATAAGTCCGTATAACGATGTTTCCTTATTGTAAAAGTATGCCCACACGTTATCACCATATGAATAGTGCCACCATTCAACGTAAGTCGGTGCAAATCCAGCCTGCAACATTGCACTGAGCAATATCATTCTGTTGTCTTTTTGAACCTTAGTAACATCTTTGGCATGCAGATAAGACACTTGTGACTCGGTATTCATATAACTGCCGAAGTCTACATACGAGCCGCTGTATGTATCCATCAGTTCAACATCTACCGCCGAACCACTGCAGTGGGAAGGCGTCTTAATTGCTGGATCATCTACGAAGGTGCGAGCAAATGCGAGTGCTTGGACGGGGCTCATACCTAGCTCTGTTTTCCCTTTTTGCAATAAACGTTCGAGCTCTTTCACTTGAACAGAGAGCGGACGATGCCCTGCGCGTAATACAAGCTGATATTGCGCCGAAAGACTTTCCGCTGCACGGTATAGTCGTTCGGTGACTTCACGGCGAAGATAAATATGCTGATATTTTGGGTGTTTAGCTATATAGTCTTTATAAAGAAATCCTTCGTCGTGCCCGATTGGTTCTCTCCAGATGGGTTCAAGCACTAACTTTGAATTACTGCGAACAACGACTAGCTCTTCATTACTAGAGCTACAGGGTAGTTTTTTTAAATCTTCTTCAAATGATTTTTGTGATCTATCAAGGAGCTCTTTTATATTCATTACCTAATGATAACAAGAAAGAGGCGAAACGCCTCTGAAATATC
Source organism: Candidatus Saccharibacteria bacterium UBA7683 (assembly GCA_002482925.1). GTDB lineage: Bacteria > Patescibacteriota > Saccharimonadia > Saccharimonadales > UBA7683 > UBA7683. The sequence goes on along the minus strand of DLGX01000034.1, from coordinate 1,144 downwards.
GCGACAGAGGCTTTCGGACGTACATCGAACTTTTGAGTTAGAAGATATTAGTAATGACTTAGCTCAGAGTCAACATCTTGTTGTGAAAGATTAGCAAGTAATACATCTCTTCCCAGCGGAGTATTTGTAATCTCTCCTGAATGTTCAAAATCAGGTTTGTATTCATTTGCGGACTTCACACTATCAAATTCAACCTCTGCACGAATAAGCGCTGTGCGTTCACCTTGGTATACTTTTAATTCTATCTGATCGTTGAACTTAAAATGCAGTCTCACCACAGGATTCTGGTCGCTAAGTAAGCTGGTAATTGCATTAAATTCCTTTTCAGAAATAACAGTGCGGTCTTTTCTTCGTACAATAAATTCTTTTGACTCGTCAGTAATTAACTGCATGCGATCAAGAGTAAAAATAGGTGAGTCTTTATTGGCACGTTTTGTAATTCGTATTTCATTATCGTCTTTACAATACAGGTAATATCGAGTTTCCAGGGCAAACTCAGCCAGATCGGGCACAAGGGATTTAAGTTGTAATTCAGTAAGTAAATATTTTCTTTCGATTTCCATAGACTCATAGTATCAAAAAAGAGGCGAAACGCCTCTGAAATTTCGTGGCAGGGGTAGCAGGACTTGAACCTACGACACCTGGTTTTGGAGACCAGTGCTCTACCAACTGAGCTATACCCCTATATGTACGTTTGTACTGCGGTTAAATTGTACCACTTGGATAAGTTTTTGACTACTGATGCTCACTGCAGTTCTTATGACAAATTATAAAGTTAAAAGTACTCAAACCACACTTGTCATCATGAGCATCGTCGAAGGATCTAATATTTTACATTAAAGTGAGCTGGATCCTTCGGCAACGCTCAGGATGACGGAACCCTGTAAACGTGCTATAGTAGCAGAGATTAAGAGGGTACGTTACACGAACATGAAGCACTTACAACTTTCACCACCACTGCTAATTATTACTATGGGTCTGCCAGGTTCAGGTAAAAGTTTTTTCGCCAGACAGTTCGCTGATCTTTACAGCCTACCGCGAGTAAGTGAAGATCGCATTCGTTTTGAATTATTCGAACGACCACAATTTAATAACGACGAAGCAGACATAATAAACCGCATGAGCTTCTACATGCTTGAACAAA
>DLGX01000069.1 GCA_002482925.1 Candidatus Saccharibacteria bacterium UBA7683 | reverse complement strand
CACCGTGTTTTTTGGCAACATCAATAGTCTTATCTGTAGAGCCATCATCAATAATTAGTACAACTACTTCATCAATTCCAGCGATTTTTCTTGGAATGCTTTTAAGTACCAGTGGCAGTGTGGCTTCTTCGTTAAGGCATGGAATTTGGACTATAAGCTTCATTTTCTATTCCCTTTAGCATTTAGAGTATCACCCCAGTATACTACTTGTTTCTGAGTTTTAGCTAAGTGCGGACTCGTGTTGTGAAAAAACCGTCTGCTTAGGTATACTAATAGCATGACTTTAAATATAAATATCGAAACAAAAAATGTGATTAAAATTTTTGCGCTTGCAACAGGCTTTACTATTGGTGTTTTTGCGCTTGCAAAAATGTATGACGCGGTACTACTCGTTCTTATAGCATTCTTTATTGCCTTGGCGCTAAATCCAGCTGTATCTTTTTTATCACGATTCATGCCAGGCAAGCGACGCGGTCCTGCAATTGCACTAGTACTAATAGGCGTATTGGCAATTCTCGGTTTCTTGCTGGCATCAATTATTCCGCCAGTGGCTAACGAAACCAGTAGGTTTGTAAAAACGCTTCCCGATACGGTGAACAATTCTTTTTATCGAAATGAAAAAATTCAGGATTTTATTAAACGCTACGATTTAGAAGATAATATTGACACCACGGTCGATAATCTTAAACAACGTGCAACAAAATACGGCGAACAGGCAATAAGTGGCGCTGGAACCGTTGGGAACAGTTTTATTACTTCAATCACAGTGTTTGTAATGGCCGTGTTAATGCTTACGGGCGGACAGAAACTATTGAAGCAATCTGCTGATAAAATTTATCGAGACAAATCACTCAGAGAAAGACATGAAGCAATTGCCACAAAGATGTATCAAGCGGTAACTGGCTATGTAGTTGGACAGGTTTCTGTGGCGCTTGTTGCTTCGTTGTGTGCCCTTGGTGCACTATTCCTACTTGGTGTTCCCTACCCGCTTCCACTGGCCGGCATAGTGTTTATATTTGGGCTAATTCCACTCATTGGAAACACGCTTGCGGCAATCTTGGTGGTGTTAGCGACCTTAATATTTAAAGATGCCACAGCCGCATTAATATTATTTGCGTTCTTTGTGTTATATCAACAGATCGAAAATGCAACACTTCAGCCGATCGTTCAAGGGAAGACCACTAATCTTCCTCCACTTGTTATATTTACCTCAGTGATTTTAGGCGTAGCACTAATTGGGCCAATAGGCGGTTTATTCGCAATTCCTGCCGCAGGATGTGCAAAAGTGCTTCTTGCTGATTATCTAAATCATAGAGATGTTGTTGCTAATACTGAATCTTCAGATAAGCTGGTTTCAAAAATAAAACAACGGGTTATTAAAAAAATCGGCTAGAAGCAACCTATAGTTAAGCAGCCTTAATTGACTTAAACTTAAATATTTGGTATAATTTACGCGATTATGACAAGAGAAGCACTACTGGTACCAGGCGCAGGCACTGAAGGAGTCAAAACGAGTTCTTTATTGCTTGCCAAAAAGTATCTTGGCAAAGGTCGTTCTATTTCTGGGGTTTTTATTGACGGTGTTTCAGATAAACCACATCAATCACGTGCTACATTGCCTTCAGAACAAGCTGGTCAAATTAAAGAAACAATTACACCTGGCGCTATCATTATTGCTCAAAGTCTGGGCGCATTAGGGGTAATAAGAGCCCTGCGGGATCCTGATGTTAAGGCTAATGTGGCTGGTGCTATTTTTATTGCTCCTCCCGCTCGTCGTCCGTACTCGGATGTATTGCTGCACCCTGTAGTGCTCGATCGATGCGACAGAGAAGCTCCAATTGACGGAGTGCTTCGCGGCGACGTTGCGATTAAAACGTATTCTCATCCCGAGGGTGTGTTATTTACAGAAGAATACAGATTAGAGGTTGCCGAGCATAACGATGACTTCGACGAAGAACTTCATGCACTTGCTACCGACGGGGTTGTAAAAGTGGTGCGTCCTAGTAGAGACTGGAACAGGAACTATGACACACACACCTACCCCGGCACTATTGAAGTGGAAGCTACGCATTCATTGGCAGGTGGCGGAGCTCAAGAATTATTTGCTGCCTGCAGAGGCATGCTTAAAATTGTAGACGATATTGTGGTAGCTGCGCATATTAATGAACAACTTCCGGTAATTACTTAGTATTAGCTCTCGCGCCTCCATTGGGTGCGATTATTGAGATCGTTGACTGAGAGTCCTTGTGAGGCTAGTTCTGTTCGGAGCTCATCTGATTTTTGCCAATCTTTTTCTAGACGCGCTGTTTCGCGCTGTTTTATTAGTTGTTTTTGCTGGTCAGTAATGTCGGGGCGATTGTTTAGGTTGAGTCCAAGTAGTGAGTCGATAAAACCTAACATGCCTTTAGTGTACTTCCCTTCTACGCCTGGAATCGAAATGTTAGTCATGTAGGAAACAAGTTTGCCGAGACTGGCGAGCGCGAGCGGTGTATTGAGATCGTCTTGTACGGCCGTTAGCATTTCTTGACGTGTAGATTTAAATAGTTCATCAAGCTCCGGTGGCATTACATCTGTGCTTGGCTGGTGTCGTAGATCAGCCCACGCACGAAGTTCATTAAGACGATTTTGGGCAGCATCCATGATTTCCCACGTGAAGTTACCCTCTGTTCGATAATGTTTGCTCAGAACCATCAGTTTGAACGCTTCGAGATCGTAGCCTTTGTCTAAAATATCTTGTAGTGTAAAACCATTCTCAAGTGATTTACTAATTTTCGTGCCATTCACTTTTATATGGTTAGCGTGAACCCAGAATTTTGAAAATTGTTTTCCTGTTAAGGCTTCGGTCTGGGCGATTTCATTAGTGTGATGTACGGGAATATGATCGATTCCACCGGTATGAATGTCTATTTGGTCGCCAAGTAGCTCTCTGGACATAACGGAACATTCAAGATGCCAGCCAGGAAAGCCTATCCCCCACTTTGAATCCCACTGCATGTCGCGTTTTTCTTTCGGATCAGAAAATTTCCAGAGCGCGAAATCGGTCGGATTCTTTTTACCGGTGTCTTCAACTCGCGCACCGAACTGCAACCCTTTGATATCAAGTTTAGCGAGCTTGCCGTAATCTCTTAGTTTGCTGGTGTCAAAATATACGCCATCTGCAATAACGTAGGTATAGCCTTTTTGTTCAAGCTCTTCTACGAATGCAATCTGCTGGTCAATATATTCTGTTGCACGCGGCATATTGCTCGGTCGGGTTAGGCCTAGAAGTTCGTACGCTTCGTGGTCGGCAATTTTAATGTATTTTTCAGCTACCTTCCAGGCGGTAGTTCCTTCTTTTAAAGCGCCTTTAAGCATTTTGTCTTCGCCAGCATCTTCGTCTGAAGTTAAATGTCCGACATCAGTAATATTTTGAATATGGTCAACCTCGTAGCCGCTCGCACGTAATGTACGAACAAGGGTATCCCAATAAATATATGCAACCCAGTTACCAATATGGGGCTGGCTGTAGACTGTTAAGCCACACGCATACAGTTTTACTTTGTTTGGTTCAAGTGTAGTGAGTTCTTCAGTTTTTCTGGTAAGTGTATTGTATAGCTTCATAATAATATTTTTTCAAGTTCGCTGAATGATTCAACCGTGTAAGTTGGTTTAGATGTTTGCAGTACTCGAAGATCGTAGAATAATTCATGCTGTTTTGGATATATAAGCACAGAATCAATTTTAGCATTATTTGCTGCTCCTATGTCTTTTCTAGAATCACCAATCATGACTGCTTTAGCGTCGGTACCGCCCATCGCTTTTAGTCCTTTTTCAATTACTTCTGGATTGGGTTTATGTTCAGTCACATCCTCTCCCGATAAAATTACATCGAAAACTGTATCTAGTTCATTGTGTGAAATACCGTGATTTAAGATATCTTTTGATGCACTTGAAAGGACAGCAACTTTAATGTCGTCGCGATCACGGAGCTTTAGTAAAAGTTTTTTTGCTCCAGGATACAAATCTACGCTCAGTAGTTTTTTTCTAGCAGTCGCTACCGCAAGGGTATTACATGCTTCATATTCTTCAACCGCAAAGTATTTTGGTAAACTCCAGTCGCCAAAATGGTGCGCTATTTCTTTATCTGGTGGTGTCACGCCAAACTTTTTTAAAGCAAGTTTATAAGATTCGAGCCAAACTTCAAGTGTCATTGCAAGGCACCCGTCCCAGTCGAATAAAATATGCGAATAAGTCATGCCAGTAATTCTTGAGCCTTCTTTATGAGTTCAGCTTTTAGTTCTTCGTATTTCCATTCGTTTGTTTTAAAGCCTGCTGCGTATGCGTGGCCGCCGCCACCAAAGTGAGTTGCTAAGTCGCCAGCTAAGGGGTGGTTATTGGCACGGATCTTGCCGGTAATTTTGCCGTCTGGATACGTTTTTAGGGCAACTGAAAGTTCAATACCTTCGGTGTTGCGAAGTTCTTCAATTACAAGCATTGCTGGGTTGTAGTGCGGGCTGTATTCTTGTGTTTCTTCCCACGGTATATGTATGAACCCAAGTTTGTTTTTGCACAGGTATTCAACGCGCTGTAGCAAAACGCCTTTATAGGTAACAATTTTGCGAGATTTCTTCATGTATTCGCGACGTCGTTTGTCGATATCAGCCATTGAGGCGCCAAGTTTAAGGCAATCAGCTACAATCTGTACGTTTTCGCCTTCAACTGCTTCTGTGGTGAGTCCTAGGGTGTCAGCGAGCATTGATTCGACTATATGAGTTGCGGCTATAGCACTAATTGGCCACTGCTGCTTTACGGCAAGGTCGTACACAATTTCGCCTGTTGCAACGGCTTTGCCTTCGCCACCATAAAATTCCGCATTCGTGAGTGGAAGATCGTTTTCTGTTGGATGATGATCAAGCACGAGTACGGGTTTTTTAGAAATAGCACTAAGCTTTGCGCCTTTTAAGGTGTTTTCAAGCAGGCTTGCAGTAACGGTATCTACAATAATTGTTGCATCAAAATTATTAGGAAATTCTTCGGTAATTCTGTCGGCACCCTGAATGTAGTGTAAATAATCAGGCACATGTACATAGCCGTAAATAATTACCTGTTTTCCAAGATCACCTAAAATTTCTTCTAACGCCAACGCTGATGCCACGCTGTCGCCATCAGGATTTTCGGGCTGTAATATCAAAACCGTTTGGAGATCTTCCCAATTCATGGTCAAAGTATAGCATATGCATTGACGCTACAACGCTAACCAGTCATTATTAGTTTAAGATGGCCGAAGACATATACCGCATCGCCACTGCGCATACTATCGGCGCAGGAAATCCAAACACTGCTCTTGCAGCAGTGCTCAGCGCCCAGAGAATGGGCCTAGAGGCTGATTTCTTTACTTTTCCTGGTGTATCTTCGCTTGCGACTTCATTTCATCAGAGCGTGACAAGTGACCCTGAGCGTGCGGCTGAATATATTGAAACCTCAGAGGCGGAACGAGCCGGCTTTAAAGGCAAGGCGCTTGGGGCTTTAAGCTTGCCAGAGTTTGCCTTGCAGTGTCTCGCGCGTAGCCAAGGAAGGCCAATTCAGTGGAATGTTGCCCAAGAACTTCCGCTACGTTCAGCTCCTGATTGGTTACTCAAAAAGCTTTCAGTTGTAGACGCACGCGTGCTAGTTCCAGATGTATTTCCAAAAGAAACAGCAAAAGATGCCGTCATGCGACATGATATCGCCCGAATGTCGGTATGGAATCAAGATGCATACGATGAGCTTCGTGCAGATGGCGTCAGGGTTGAATTAAACAGACCTTATTTGCTTGACGGAATGCGTCCTGATACTGAAGAATTTATGCAACAAGGCTCAGAAGTAGTCGTTAAGTTTTCGGGTAGTGGCGCGCCCACTGGGTGGATATGGGGTCTTGAAGGTGTTTTGGATAATCTTACCCAAAAAGGACACCGAACTGCACTCCACGCACCTACCTATAATGTAAAGGATTCCAAATATAACGAGCAGACAGATTTTATTCCGCAAATGCATTCATTCTATGAAGATCTTGGTGGCAATACACGAATTTTAATTGGCTATCCAAGCGAACTAGTCGGGCTCGTTTGCGAACTACGAAGCCAGGGTGTACCAATTTGGATGCTTGCGCTTCCTCCGCGAGGAATGCACGAATACCGCAACCTTCGGTTTGCGCATAAGCACGGTATAGTGTTTGCTGAGCTTAATATGTCTGGTACGCAAACCCCCACAATTGCCGGACTTCAACTACTAAAACCGTCTGATATACCTCAAGTACTCAGCGAACAAGCGCCTGCGGAATTAGAACCAGGATTACTCGGTTCGAAATCAATCTGGGAATAGTTATAGCTGTGTTCTGCCTTCAAGCGCGTGCTTGAGTGTAATTTGATCGGCGTATTCTAGATCAATCCCTACTGGTAGGCCTCGGGCAAGTCTGCTAATTTCTACGGTTAGGCCAGCTTCTTGAATCATCTTTTGTAAGAACAGGGCGGTGCTTTCACCTTCAACTGATGCGTTGAGCGCTAAAATAATTTCTTTAACTTGGTCTTCTTCAATGCGTTTTACAAGTTCTTGCATATGAAGTTGTTCAGGGCCAACTCCGTCTATCGGGCTAATTACGCCACCTAGCACATGGTAGGTTCCTTTGAACTGATTGGTCTTTTCAAGCGAGACTATGTCTATCGGGTCTTCTACTACCGCTACAAGCTGTTTTGTGCGTGTAGGATCAGCATAAAGGCTGGAAACTTCTTCTGACCTATCTATGAGCGCAAATGTTTTTGGGCAGGTTTTAAGACTGCTGTGTAAATTTTGCAAAGCATGCGCAAGTTCGGTTGCGTCGCGGTTAGAACGTTTTAGAATACCAAGAGCATATCGTTCAGCGGTGCGAGGACCTACTCCAGAAAGTTTTCCGAGCTGTTCAATAAGGTCTTCTAGCGCTTTTGGGAGGACGCTCATATAATAATGCTATAAACCAAGGTTGCCGAGTTGGCCCATCATTGGCTTCATTTTTTCAGCTGCTAGCTGTTGAGATTCGTTAATCGCCTGTTTTACTGCTTCTTCGATCCAGGTTTCGAGTTCGTGAATATCTTCAAGATCAACTTGTTCTGGGTCAATATTAATCTTCTTTAACTTCTGTTCACCAGTAATTTGAACAGTTACTGCTCCGTCGCCTGCTTCTACTTCAACAATTGTTTTTGCGAGTTCTTTTTGCAACTTTTTTACTTGCATCAGCATTTTAGCTTGGTCCATCATGGGTCGGTTCTCCTGTTAGTACTTTTATTATATCAGTTTACAGCTTGATTCTTAACTACTAACCACCGTACGTTATCTTGTTTAGTTTCTGAAGTCAAAGC
>DLGX01000016.1 GCA_002482925.1 Candidatus Saccharibacteria bacterium UBA7683 | reverse complement strand
TGGATCTAAACCTTCACCAAAGTATTCTTTAATAATTCCAACTTTTTTACCTTTAAGATCGGTATCCAGTTCAGTGTACGCACTTTCACGTTCAATCGTAGTTCCATCAAGTATGTCTTGTCCTGCCAGTATGTCCAGTACTAAGGCGGTATCTTCAACAGTCGACGCAATAGGCCCAATTACGTCGGTACTACTAGCCATTGCTACTACGCCGCTTCGTGAAACTAATCCGTACGTTGGTTTTAAGCCTACTACACCGCAAAAGCTGGCTGGCTGGCGGATTGAGCCACCGGTGTCGGTACCAAGCGAAAACGGAGCTAGTTGAAGCGCAACACTTGCAGTAGAACCGCCAGAAGAGCCACCAGGAACATGTTCTATATTGTGAGGATTCTTGGTTGTAAAGAAGTCACTGTTTTCTGTACTTGCACCGTGGGCAAATGCATCTAGGTTAGCCTTCGCAACACAAATTGCCCCTTCAGCTTCAAGTTTTTCAATCGCTGTTGCCTGATATGGCGCATCGAAACCCTTTAAAATATTACTCGAAGCAGTTGTGTCAGCGCCAAATACTAAAAAGTTGTCTTTAGCTACAAATGGTACACCTGCTAATCGACCAGTATCTTCACCATTTTTTACCTTTGCATCAATTTCAGCTGCACGTTTTCTCGCCCGTTCTTCAGTTGTAGCAATAATTGCTTGAAATTCTTGATGTTCTTGAATAAGCTTTAAAGATTTTTCTACAAGCTCTACAGCAGTAGTTTTACCTGATTTTACATCATCTGCAAGCTGGGTAATAGGCTTCCACACAGTCATTACGCGATCATCCTTTTTACTTTAATATGCCCGTCTTCAATGTCTGGTAGATTCTTAAATAATTCTTCTTGAGTAATTTGCTCTGTAACTTCATCTTCGCGAGTTGCGTTAGGCCCACTACTGGTTAGACCAGTGATCTGATAGGTTGGCGTAAGGCCGCTTACATCTATAGAATCGAGCTGTTCTACGTATTCTAAAATTGAACTTATTTCTTTTTGATACTTCTCAATCTCGGTTTCGGTTAGCTTAAGACGGCTTAGTCTGGCTAATTTTAATATGTCTTCACGTGTTAATTTCATATCAATCAATTATAACAGATTAAAAAATACTATTTACAAACTTGCTACTAAAAGCTTATGATTAAGAAAAGTGTTAACCATCGGAGAACAAAAATGTCTCACGGAAATCACAGCGCCGAGTTAGGCGCACCTGTACTAGAAATCCCAGAAGCCCCCTCTTTAGAGCGGGCTTCTTTAATTACACCTGAAGAACACGTCTCCCGCACAGGCAGAGCTCAGTCGCATTGGTCGCACTACTCCGCACCAAACCGAACCATGCCAGGACGATTATTGATTGTAGGCGGACTCGGTGGTGTTGAATCAGCTTATGCCAATGTTGCAGAATCGTTGGCACAGAACGGGCTCGATACTGTCACTATGAACCTGCCAACCTATCAGCATGCTCACCACCAGTATCATCGTGATCATCTGCTTAGCCCCGAGCGACTCTTAGCGCAAATGGTCAGAAGGGTTGTGCGTGATATAAAACTTGAATACGGTGATGAGCCAGTTGATGCAGCTGGTCATTCGACAGGCGGCCCAGCAATTACACAAGCTGCAGATTTTGACAATGACTTGCTCCACTCAATAACACTCTGGCAAACAGCTGGTTTAACAAGAGGTGGTGTAGTACGTCTTGGATCAAGAATACCAGGAGTTATATGGAACGGTCTTAAAGCAAGAAATCAACTCCGACAAAACCTTTCGTCTCGAGCGACTGATTTAGCCAGGGAGTACGTTGGATATACAAAGAACTATCCCCGTAGGGCGCTTGAAGCAATAGCTGTATGTCAGAGTGATATAAGCGAGCCACTTACACGAGTAGTTGAGGCTGGAATCAAAGTTGCAGCAGTAGTAGCTAAAAGCGATGCATTTTTCCACCCCGAAGAAACACTTAGCACACTTGAGCGAATTGGGGGTATTCAATCTTTCCTAATGAATGGCTGTCATCTTCTACCTCTAGCAGATCCAGAAGGACTTACTGAACAACAGATTGAAATACACGGATCTTTCTATCGAGACGAACCCACCTATGACCCATTACCTAAAGTTGCATAAAAAAATAGCCCAGATATAGTCTAGGCTATTTAAGTTATCTTGTTACTAATTAGTCCGCACAGTAACGTGCGTCGTAGTTGGTGACGTAACACGGAGCTTCGATTGACCAAACTCGCTTAGCTTCAGTACTCTGTACGAAAGAACCAATTACAGATTGATGTGTTTTTCGTTTGCCATCCATACGGTTAATTTGATTAACCCAGTATTTAAGACCAGCAGAATCAGCATTGCGATTCAGGCTTTTTTGGTATAGCTCGCTTACAAATACTTGAGTGTTTTCTGTTAGCGCACCTTTATTACGTGCTTCTTGTGAACTAAGTAGACCTTTTACAACAGGACCAACTGCGTCTTTACTACTGTTGTATGCAGCTACATTAACCCAGTATTTAAAGCCAGCAGAATCAGGATTACGGTTTAAAATTGCGCGGTACGCACGAAACACCATACCTTCAACACTTCTGTTATTCACACAGGTATTGAAGTATGTATCGTCATTACTTGCAGCCGCTTCTTTTGTACATCCAGAAACCGTTACCCAGCCATTTGCAGCTTGAGTATTTTGGTTCTTAAGAAACGGTGCAGCTACTACAGCTGATGCCATCAATACAACTACTGCAAGCGGTGCAGCGTATTTAACGTATTGTTTAACAGATAGAATGTTCATAAACTATAACTCCTCGGCATAGAATATGCCTTATAGTATTCATTATAGCACTATAAACACTGTTTTGTCAAGTTGCTTTGTTAGGCACCTGGCGTAAGTAGCCACTGAACCACTTCTCTATGAAGCTTGCGGTATTCAGCTTCTTCAAACTGCATATTGGCAACACAGAACCTTTTGCCCTTTATATTGGTACAGAACATGCTGTCTTGCATATCTGCAGCGTCATGAATAAACAGACAATTAGTAATACGCGTAGACCATGAAACCTCGAAGCTATTTGAACATTCACCACTGTCTTGCACACGAATACAGAAGTTGTTGGAACCGCATCTTTGACCACCTACTATAAATTCAGAATCATGTATATCTTCTGAAAACAAAATGTTTTTAGAACGCTGTACACCAGATGAACGAAATACGTTTTCTGACTTTATAATGTCATCACTTTCTGCAACGTTAAGCGAATCAATTTCACGTTCTGTAGTAGTGTAGTTAATTGCATTCCATTTTTCTAAAAGCTCTTGAAGGTTGTTAATAGGCTGTTTTGCATACAGTCCTTCAGTTTTAGAGGTTTCGTTGTTACGAGCGTTTTCCATTTTCATAAACCTAGTCGGGTTTGTAGAAGCAGCCCAGGTAGGCGAATTGTCGGTAGAATCATACACTTGTTGAGGTAAACGCACATCAAAGGCGAATTTTTGCATGGCTTGTTCTAGGGTAAGTGGGTTTTGAAAGCCAAATACCTGGCCAATAACTTTGTCTAGAATTTTTTTTGCTTCGTCGGCATTCATATCTGTTCCTTTATTTAGGTTTTTTTACAATATCTTTTGATGAAGAATGGCTAGCTAGAATATCTTGTAAATTAATATATTCACGTTGGCCAGGGGCTGCTGGGTGTGTAGCGCTTGGGGTAACAGGAGGTGTTGGAGTTGTAGGAAGTTGCATTGAGCTACCTGGCTGTTCGAGATTTTCAAGTTGCTGTTCTGCACCTTCAACAAACTTAGCCGGCATATCTTGTGACTTATCGTATTCTTTTAGTTTTACATTCTTAACCACTGGGGCCGCAGTTACATCAAGCGTGCGTGCCTTTACGCACGGCAAAAGCTGTCCGCCAGCACTGAGGCGTAAGAAACACTCTCTTGGGTGAAGCGTTGTGAGCATTTGTACGCGAACGTCAGACTGCTTTAAACCTTTGTCTTTTTCACCTTGTAAGATTTCTTTCGGAATTTCTATATTTAAGTTACCTTCGAGCATTCGGGCATCTTCTTCTGAAACCTTAAAGACATAGTAGTTATAAACGTTACTAAATATTGCAGCTTGGAGATCTTTTTCAATCTGTCCGAAATATTGCTGCGTAAGAATAACTGAAAGTCCAAATTTACGAGCTTCAGAAAGAATCTGGGCAATAGCTGGATTTTGGATAACCGACACTTCATCTATTACTAAAATTACCTTCTGATTAAATGCCCTCGCCTGTGCAAGTAAGAATATCTGCTGTATAAGCAGCCCAGCGACAGTTTTAACGACCTTTTCGCCCATGCTAACCTTATTAAGCGAGAAAACTGAAAGGAAGTTGCTGTTTATAATTTGTGCTAATGAAGTAGCGTTTTCGCTACTTCCAGCTAGACTTGGCTGCATTTGCATTTCGTCTACTAATGATGCAATCGGTGAAATACCTTCGTTGTAATACTTTGTACGAATTTCTGAAAAATCAGTACCAAAAAAGTGAACTATGTTATCGGGTATATAACCTTGAACATGACTCAGCACTTGGTTTCTGAATTCGATATCAGTAACAAAGCGTTTTAGGTTGTCGAGTGACATAGCCTGAGCAGTCATGAGGGTGTAGAGTGAAAACCTAAGCACACGTTCTAGCTTTGGATTATGTTGATCGCTCAGCAATGACTTAAAGAGTGTTCCTGTGAGTTCCGTTGCAGCCTGCACATCGGTACCAGCGCCTGCAAATAATTCAGTTTCTTGTTGATTGCCCTTAAAATTAATCACGGTGCTATTTGGAATACCTGCGAGATCATTTTCTAATGAAGCGTGTGGATCAATTACAATAACACGGTAATTTTGTTTTAAGCCAGGTGAGTTTGCTAATTTATCTACCACTAAGCTAATCAGTTTTGATTTACCGCTACCGCTTGCGCCAATAATAAATGAGTGTTTTTCGAAGTCATACGATGCCAGACTCAAGTAATAGTTCTTTGGTAGGTATGGAAACGTATCAACTTCAAACACTGCGCCAAGATTTTCACTCTGCATAATATGGAGTGATTTTTGAATATCAAGATACTTTGTAATTTTTTTGCGTAGATAACGTGTATTGGTAGTAAAGTCTATTGCAAGCAGGAATGAAGGAAATACTGCTGCAATTTTACGATTAACGGTCCAGTTATTCCCTGAATCCTGAAAGTATAAGTAAGTACTGGCAATCGCCTTTTCAAAATTAATACGGCGACATTTTACTACAGCAAACTGAAGATCTTTAGCTTTTTTTACTTTGTACTTTTCTTTAAGATCCAGCAGATCTGCGCCGGCTTTCATTATAACAAGCCGTTCTTTACCAACAGATGACGGTGCAGGCAGTCCGATTACTTCTTTTTTAACCGGTCGTAATACACCGACTTCAATATTATTAGAAAGCGACCCTAAATCGCGGTCGCTCATGACAAAATAGCGAATGGTGTTTTCTTCAATTTTTACGATTACATTGAATTCTTTAAGAACACCGACATACTGCGAAAAGATGTTGTAAAGCCGTTGCCAATCTTCTTTGGTAACTTGGTCTTTAAGCAGGAAAAATTCAAAACAATGCTTCATATAGTACGCGTTTACGTTGTACGAATTATATCACCTTTAAACAGGTATGGGTAATGCTAAAGCTTGGCTTGGATTTCTGCTATTACATCTCGAAGCTCTGCCGCTTCTTCAAAACGTAAGTTGGCCGAGGCAAGATCCATTTGTCCGTTTAATTCTTTAAGTAGGTTTTTGTATTCGTCCTTAGGAATTTTACTTAAATTAATCTTTTGCTTTTTTTCTTTTTCTGGAGCACCAATAATTGCGCGCATGCCTTCATCTATGACTTTATCCACACCGGTTGGCGTAATGCCATGCTTCTGGTTGTAATCTTCTTGAATTTTACGTCTTCGTTTTGTTTCGTCTAAAGTATACTGCATAGATTTTGTAATTCTATCCGCGTACATAATTACATGGCCTTCTTCGTGCCTGGCGGCGCGTCCTACGGTTTGTACGAGCGCCTGGGAACTTCTAAGGAACCCTTCTTTATCTGCATCCATAATTGCTACTAAACTTACTTCTGGAAGGTCAAGCCCTTCGCGAAGCAGATTTATACCTACTAATACGTCGAATATCCCGAGTCTGAGATCTCGTAAAATGTCTGTTCTGTCGAGCGTGTCGACATCGCTATGAAGATAAGCAGTTTTAATGTCGAGCTCTTGTAGATATTCAGTAAGATCTTCTGCCATTCGTTTTGTAAGGGTAGTCACAAGTACACGCTGACCTTTTGCAGTTGTATCACGGATTTCTTTAATTAAATCGTCGATCTGATTAGTGGTTGGGCGAATTTCTATTGGCGGGTCAAGCAGTCCAGTTGGGCGAATAACTTGCTGAATTGGCGCTCCGCTTCGTTCAAGTTCGTATTCGCCAGGGGTTGCAGAAACATAAATCACTTGATTAATGTGGTTTTGAAATTCTTCAAATTTAAGCGGACGGTTGTCGAGCGCCGAAGGCAAACGAAAGCCGTGTTCAACCAACACTTCTTTTCGGGCACGATCGCCATTATACATTCCGCGTACTTGCGGCAGTGTCATATGGCTTTCGTCTATCATCATCAAAAAATCGTCAGGGAAGTAATCAAGTAGTGTTGCAGGCTGTTCGCCTGGTTCGCGATTGGTTAGGTAGCGCGAATAATTTTCGATTCCTTTTACAAAACCTGTTTCTTCGAGCATTTCGAGGTCAAATTTAGTTCGCTGTGCCAACCGCTGAGCTTCCAGGAGTTTATTATTGCCTTCGAACTCGTCTAAACGGTTTTCAAATTCATGCCTAATTTTACCTATTGCGACTTTTAACTTATCTTGCGGCGTCACATAG
>DLGX01000047.1 GCA_002482925.1 Candidatus Saccharibacteria bacterium UBA7683 | reverse complement strand
CTGGCGTAATGCCGTACCGCACGCTTAAGAATTATTGGGGCGGTTAAACCTTTTGCCCTATACACAACTTCGCCTTCAGCGCGTTCAAATTCAAGTTCCGGATACTGCCGTGCAAGTTCTGCTTCGTAGTTTACTTTTTTAGCATTTTTTGGACGAAGTTCTGTTATTACTGATTCTACCTGAGGAATAATATCACCAGCCTTAAATATCACGACTGTGTCACCTATGCGAATGTCTTTTCGGGCGATTTCATCGGCATTATGCAGACTTGCATGTTGTACGGTACTTCCGGCAACAACTACAGGGTCAAACACTGCTACTGGCGTGGCAGCACCTGTTCGACCAATACTAATTACGATATCTTTTACTACAGTTGTTGCTTGTTCGGCCGCATATTTATACGCAACTGCAGCACGCGGTTGTTTCCCAACCACGCCTAGTTCTTTAAATAATGCACGGTCATTAACCTTAATAACAAGTCCATCGGTATTAAACGGCAAGGCTTCACGAACTTCGCCCACATGATCTACAAACTTCATTACATCGTTTAGGCTACTAAACACATTCGCTTCTTGGTTTCGCACAATGCTCAGTGCAGACAATGCTTCATATGCATACATATTTGTAGGAACATCTTCACTGTTTTCGCGTAGAATATCGTAAGCCCTGAACGAAAGCGGACGCTCTGCTACCAGCTTAGGGTCGAGTTGCCGAATGGTCCCGGCGGCTAAATTACGAGGGTTAGCAAATAACGGCAAACCTTGTGCTTCACGTTTTTTATTGAGGGCGTTAAATTCTTTTTTAAGCATTACAACTTCACCACGTACTTCTGTTCTACCTTTGAGAAATTTTTCAAACCCTTTTTGGCTTCTTAATCTGAGAGGTACATTTTTAATAGTTCTTATATTAGCTGTGACATCTTCACCAATGAAACTGTCGCCTCGGGTCACAGCAGTTTTTAAAAGCCCGTCTTCGTAAATAAGCGCGCAGGCCAAGCCATCCATTTTAATATCAGCGAAGAATTCATGCTTGGTGCCTGGAAGAAGTTTGTCCATTCGCTTCACCCACGCCTGCACATCTTCTTTAGTAAAGACATCGTTCAAACTGAGCATTCTGGTGGCGTGAGTTACTTTTTTAAAGCCTCCAAGCAGTTCGTTTCCTACGCGCTGTGTTGGGCTATCACTTGCAATTAATTCAGGGTGTTGCGCTTCAATTTTCTTTAACTCTTGTATTAAGCCATCGTAAACGGCATCAGAAATTGATGGTTTTTCAAGCGTGTAATATTCATAGCTGTATTGATTAAGAAGTTGCTTGAGTTCGCTTAGTCGTTTTTTAACACTGTGGTTCATATAAGTGACCGATAGAGCTTATAAAGACATATGTGCATAAACGGAACTGCAAAAACCTGGAGTGCTTCAGCCACAATAAAAACTTGATTTGGAAGCAACTTAATTCCTACAAGGAGGATCAGCAAGTATGCACAGCTGACGAATAAACCTAGTAGCAAAATTCTTTGAAACACTTTAAGACGCTGGAACTGCACAAGTTTTTTTGCTGCTCGCATTGCGCGTAAAGGATATGTTCCTGGTAGCGTGACTATGTAAAGGGCGATAATTGTAGACGTAACAAAATAGAGAGAAAACAGGGCAGTTAGTGCTGTCACAAGAAAGAACGCAAGATCTTCAAATCCACTTGCAAAAAGTCCTCCAGAACGAGCAATACTATACACAAAACTGGCGGCAGCAAACGGCAACAGCTGTACTGAGAGAATAAATAACAGTATCACCACACCTACAACGGGTCCAGCGGCTTGATAGTAAGCATCTCGGGCTTTTATCTTCAGATTTGCATGAAGCTGTCGTATTGCCCATATGTACACAAGACTCATAAATAAAATCAGCGCGCTTGAAGTTGCTGTATTTGCCTGTGAGGCACCAGAAAGGCCAACCACGGCTCCAAGCGTAGCTGCACTGCTAGCCAAATTTCCAGTGGCATCAGAACCACCAGCTGCTTCAGTTAACGCACTTTGAATTGTAGAAATACTTGTAGTTTGAGGTCTTCTTACTGCTACAACATATAGTGCTGTGTGTATGATCATGATGAAAATAAACAAGCGTTTGTTTTGCCATAAAAACTTAAAACTTGCTTTAATTATATCGACCGCACTTGGAACATACCGAGGTTCTGGCCTAATCCGTTTCTGCAAACGAAATGATCGGTATTTCTTTTTCTTTTTATCTTCTTTTTTCCATTCCCGAAAGGCACTTGGTCTAGATTGTAGCCAGCCAGGAATAGTTTTTATTGCACTACTACCTCTTTTGGCAGTAGTTTTTAACTTTTTCATTTGAACGTGGGAATATTGTTTAGATCGATTCTTGACGGCAACGAGTTTAGCTTTCGCACTTTTAGATTTCTGTACCATTTATAGTTGTCCGCCCATTTCGTTTAGCTTTTTGATTCGTTCTTCAACTGGCGGGTGGGTACTAAATAGTTTTGCAAAGCTCTTCTTTTTTAACGGATTTGCAAAAAACAAATGTGCTGTTGAGCTGTTTTGTCGTTTCATAACAGAGCCTGTTGCTTCGATTTTTTGTAATGCAGAGGCAAGACCATCTGGATACCTAGTAGTTAATGCGCCAGTTGCGTCTGCCAGGAACTCGCGACGTCTTGAAACGGCAAGTTGTACTAGTGTCGCAACAATAGGCGCAATTATTGCTAATACTAGCGCTAGAATAATTGCTATTGGGCTTCCGCCTTCATCGTCGTCTCCGCCAAACCACATAATTCTCAGCAGAAAATCGCTCATTAAGCCGATAACTGAAACACATGCAAACACAATCATCATCACGCGAATGTCATAATTTTGAATATGACCCATTTCATGCGCCATAACGCCCTCAAGTTCGTTGTCATTAAGTAGTTCTAAAATTCCAGTTGTTGCAGCCACTGATGCATGCTTCGGGTCGCGACCAGTTGCAAATGCGTTAGGCGCGGGGTCATTCATAACGTAAACCTTTGGCATTGGCATACCAGTGCTAATGCTAAGATTTTCTACAATTCTGTAAAGTCTAGGGTTGTCAGATTTTTGAATTTCCTTTGCGCCGTTAACCGCCAAGGCTACACGCGAAGATACAAAATAGCTAATAGCGCTATATAGCAGTGCAAAGCCAAAGATTACATAAAGGCTTTTAAAATCACCCACATACAGCCCGTATGCATATCCAATAGCGCCAATAAGTAAAATGAACATGGTCATTATGAACACAGTTTTGCGCTTATTGGCAGCAATTTGGCTATACATACAGGTCTTCTTTTTAGGTTTCTCGAATTAAAATTTAACTTCGACTGGTTTTTCTACAGCTGCTTGATCTTCAACTTCAAAGAACTCGCGCTTTTTAAAGCCTAGCATTCCAGCAAAAATATTTGTTGGGAATACCTGTACTTTAGTGTTCAGTTCACGTACTGAACCGTTATAGAATCGTCGTGAAGCCTGAATTTTGTCTTCAGTATCAACTAGCTCTTCTTGTAGTTGCAAGAAGTTTTGGTTTGCTTTTAAATCTGGGTAGCTTTCAGCAACCGCAAATAAACTCTTAAGCGCACCTGAAAGCATGTTTTCAGTTTCAGCTGTCTCTTTTACAGAACCACCGATTGCATTTGAACGCTGTTCAACAACCTTCTGCAATGTTTCTGCTTCGTGCTTTGCATAGCCTTTAACTGCAGAAACGAGGTTTGGAATAAGATCCATTCTTCGCTTGAGCTGTACTGTAATATCGCTCCACGCTTCTTCAACGCGAACGTTAGTTTTAACAAGACCATTGTATGTTGCCCATAAAAATAGAAGTAACAGTACAATTACACCGCCAATTACCAGTAAAACAATCATCTTTTTCTCCTTTTAATACATCCTGATTATACTACAGTTAGATTCTGTAAAACAGGTGGACGCTTAGATTCGGTTTTTAAGTTCTTCTGCTTCGCCACTTGAACCTTTAAAAGTAATTGTAAATCCTTTGCATGCATTGATTTTACTACTCGGTTTTGTATTGTCACAGCCTTCTGCTTTATATACTACAGAACCTTTAGCAATTGCCGACTTGGTTGAACTTGATAAGTCCAGATTCTTTGTTGTCCATTCTTCGTTTTTTATATCCGCCTGACTTGGAAAGTACGAATTTTCCGACTGCTGAACGCTACCGCTACTACCGCCTGCATAAAATGCCTCTGCCGCCGCTTGGATTGTCTTGGCTGTCGATGAATTCATAATTCCTTCTATCTGTGGATCTTGACTGTCTTGCGAATCCGCTATGGTAGTTTGTGTTTCTAGCTTTGGCTCATTAGAAGATGCGTCTGGTTCATTCTTTGTGATATTAGCATTTGAACTTTTACTTATGAATGCATATAGGCCCACCCCGAGTAGAGCAAATATTACTATTACTGCAACCACCAGAGCTGTTTTTTTATGCTTAGGTGTATCTGTGCCCACAATAAAGTTATTCGGTAACGGTATCTGACCTAGTACTTGTTGGGTATCTTGCTGTACCTGATCCGCTTGAGGCTCATTTTGTTCGGTTTCCATAACTGTACTTTCTGTTTTTATGTTTTTACTTACGATTATTATACCATGTTGAATTACTAAGATTTATAACATAAAAACCTCCGTAATGGAGGTCTTTATGTTGGTGGGCGAGGAGGGACTTGAACCCTCAAGGTCATAATGACCAGCGGATTTTAAGTCCACCGCGTATACCAATTCCGCCACTCGCCCTCGTCGTCGAAGTTTACGCATCTATCTCGTTTTCGCTCGTGCAAAAAGCTTCGATTCAATGCTATACTTCTCCTCTCAATTTTGCAAACAGCTTCGCTTGGTTTACAAAATTGTTTGGAGGCACCTACGGGAGTCGAACCCGTGTACACGGTTTTGCAGACCGTTGCCTAACCACTCGGCCAAGGCGCCATCAAGGCTAAATTATACCTGATACGTACCTGTTATACCATGCATGCGGTAGATGAAATGCGTTAAAGCTGTTTAAGCGTTTCGATTATTTTTGTAATTCTGCGTAGTTTTGTGTCCTGGGCTTTTGCTTCTGCAGCCTGCCTGGCAAATTCTTTTCTTTTGGAATACGTAAGCTCACGGAAGATTTTTTCTAGTTTGTGAACTTTAAGCGCACTTTGTAATTCTGAAGGAATGGTAACCTCACGGTAGCCGGAATCAAGCTCTAACGTAACTTCAACGTGGTCTCCGGATTTTACGCCGGAAGCTATTCGGTCTTTGGTCGGAAATACCACCATACAAACACCGTCCACTGCCGTTGCAGTACTCTGATAGGTATATCTTTTTACGGTAACTTTAAGTGGTGCTCGTTTATTACCCCCAAGTTCTTCTAAATTTTTAACTGGAATTTCAATTGAAGCATG
>DLGX01000004.1 GCA_002482925.1 Candidatus Saccharibacteria bacterium UBA7683 | reverse complement strand
TTCAATAATTGCAATTTTGTACATGTCTTCCTTTGTACTTGATAGCATACCAAAGCAAACAGTGATAATAAAATGCTTGACAAAAACACCATAATTAGCTATAATTTGACTTAGTTTAGAAATTATTTACAAATAAGCACGAGTACTTCAACATTTGCTTGGATACTTGTGCTTATTTTAATTTAAGGAAATCAAATGAGCACATCTAGCTTCGACTCAGTTCCACCTCCACTATTAGGAATAGAAACAAGTACTCCTCATGTTGATCAAATTACCGATGAACAAGGTCAGCTTGAATTTGTCGATACGTTCACGTTGATAGAAGCCGAATCGCCATTAGACGTTGCTACTGACGCAATCGAACCTACAGCAGAACGCGAGGGTATCAGAGGTTTCTTAAATAGGCAAAAAATGAAGCTTTGCTTAGGTGCAACTACCACAAGCCTTGCAGCCACGGCTCTACTAGACCCTATGGGCAACACAAAAGATAAAGTAATGGAGGCTGCGCCATACGTAGCAACTGGCGTTGTTACTAGCGAAGTTTTGTGGTTGGGTGGTGCTGCAATGATGCTTGGTGCTGTTGGAAGTAAAGTCGGAAATCCTTTAAAAATTAAACAAAGAATTCCAGAAATTTCTGAAAAAGCGAACGACAGTAAGCTTTTTAAAGCTGGTTTTGCGGTAAATATTGCAGGTGCTTTAGGTGACTTCGTTGTGTTAAGTGCTGGTGTTATGACTAAATTACCTCCACATTCATGGGGTACGTTGAGCTTTACGCTGATTGATCTTGGTGTAACTTTGGGTGTAAGAAAAACAATGATTGATGGAATCCATGCCAACGCTGAAAAACAGCATGAAAGCGAAGTCAATGAAGGCTGAGGCATTAATCGAGATGCGTCCTTTTGTGAGAGTGGCAACTCACGATGACATTGATCGACTCGTTGAAATAGATTTATTATGTTTCGACGACGTTTATGGGGATCAGCCACCTACCTCAGAGGATGTACACGTCATGCTTACGGATCGGCTTAATGCAGCTGGTGAACTTATGGTGGTCGGAGAAGTGGGGGGTCAAGTTGAAGGCTTTATGACTTGTCAAATTACTGATAAAGGTCCGGAAGATTTTATTACTTGGGAAGAAACCACAGACAATGGTCACATTACTGGTACTCATAATCCTGATGGTTCTTCACTTTATATCGTTAATATGACCGTAACCCCGGTAGGTTCCGAAGCCGGAATTGGCGATATGTTGATCGCTAACATGTACGGAAGATTTATAGAGCGAAGAAAAGATTCTGCACAACTTCTGAGTCGTATACCACAGTTTTCAAAGTGGTTACTTGAGCAAGAAGTAGAATTTAGTGGTCTCACAGAAGCTGAACAAGATGCCCTAGCAGAAGACTATATTCATGCAACAAAACCCGGTAAAAATGGAAAACCTATACTTTATGATGGGATGCTTCGGCGATATGGCTACGCAGGTGCTAAGCCTGTAAAAGTTATACGTAATGGTTTTCCAGATCCAGTCTCACATGATTATGGCGTACTATGCGTAGTTGAAAACCCCTTGGGTCGTGCGCGACACAACAGAGTTGCAGCTAGCCTCGCAGGCAAGGCTATAAAATACTTGTCCCAGAAACCAACGATAGTTCAAAAGATTTTTTAATTGGACAAATTAAGTTCATAAATTATTTGGCTTAATTACTTTTACAGTTGTATAATTAAACATAAGAACAATAAGTTAGAATAACCACCTCAATGAATACTACCCAACCACATCCACCACTAACTGCAGCAGCACTTTATACAATTGAATTCAGTCATATATATACTGACAAAGAATTTTCTCAAGCGCAGATAAACAGCATCGACTTCTTAAAAGATGTAATGCAAGCATGGAGCTTTCCTTACGAAAAGGTTATTTTGTTTGACAATTATAATGTTGGACCAGAAACCATATCTAATGATGTCTTTTTTGAAGAATTAAAAAAACACGAACTTTTACCAGATTTTTGGGCTTTTGAAAAAGATCTTATTAAATATGCACCTATACTTCTCGATAGTATAGTAGTTCCAAAAGTAAAAAGACAATACGAAACATATATCAGTAATAAAAAATCTTACCCTTGCTCATTTCTCACAAGTATCTGGTATTTAATGCGACTCGGCTTCATAGAAGACACCGAGTCAATAATTCGTTCAATGCAAGGTGACAAAAAGTTCGTTCCTTGTAAACGTGTCGTTAATATTTTGGCAAATGACTTTATGTCAGTAGAAAAGACAGCTATAAAACTTATAAAATCTACAAGTTTCGAAGGTGCGGCTGACCAAATTCAAGATTTATTCTATCAAACTAGTGGCAAATCTGCCGCAGGCAAGACACTTGTTTAAGCATGTTTATATTTCTGATTATTCTCAATAGCTTGATCAGTATAACCTGTCTGGTGTTAGGGTTGCTCCCGATTATAAAAGGCTCGCGTGATTACCAGGATCTCTCCTTCAGCGTACTAGCGTTTCTTTCGGGTATTTGGACCATTAGTAATTTTCTTGGGAGTAATGTGACCAATCCTGGCGTAGGCGCTGCGCTTATAAAAGTTGATTTTATATCAGGGGTATTCTTAGTCAATAGTTTTTGGGTATTCGCATATCTTACAAAAAAAAGGTTTCTTGGAATAGCCTATAGTCTTAAACTCTTAGTCCTAGGCTTAAGCACTAGTATTTTTGTAGCAGTTTTAATATTAGCAGATCAAGTTGTAGAAACTTCATTTAATAACGGACTAATTGTTTCAAACAAACAACTTTACCCTGTTTATTTATTGGTTGCAGGTATATTTATGATTTTAGGAATCAAAGAACTTATCGTGGCTCGCTATAAATCTATTGGAATACGCAGAACGCAAGCAAGCACGATGTTACTCGGACTAGTAGTTGCTGCCACACTGGTAGCTATACCTAACCTTGTTTTGACAAACTTTTTTGAAAGAAGCAATTTACTTCTGCTTGCCTACGATCTTTCCTATGTAGGAATTTTTATATTCCTTGCACTGTCTGCGTACACAATTATTAGACACCGTCTTTTTGACATACGGTCAGTTATCGCTCGCTCGGTTGTATACATTCTTTTGATTCCAATTCTTATTAGTATATATTCTCTAGTTATCTTTGGCTTTACAAATGTATTGTTCCAAGAAGCAAATAAAGTAGGTTTTGGTCAACAAGTAGTATATATTGCTACAGCTATTTTTATGGCACTAACCTATCAATATATAAAAAAACAGTTTGATAGAATTACAAATAGACTCTTTTTCCGCGACTCTTACGATACGCAAGTTGTGCTTGATAAAGTAAGTAACGTTATTGTTGGGAGTATTGATCCACACAAAGTTCAAAAAGGTGCGCTTGCTGCCCTTAGTGTTGCTCTTAAGCCAACCTACATGGTGTTTTTATTTAAAGATGGCCCTGAACTGCTTCGAAGAGGTGACATTATTGGACAGCAGTGGAATATGCATGAGCCACATGCACTTGCCCAAAGTTTAAAGAAACTCGGTAAAAAAATTGTTATCTATGACGAGATGGAAGAGAAAAAAGGTGGATTGAGAGATGTGCTGCGTGTTGAAGACATAAATTTAGTCGCACCACTCTTTACTAAAGACGATACAATCGGCTATTTGATAATAGGTCAGAAAAAGAGTGGTAATGTTTATGGTACACAAGACATCGGGCTTCTAAATATTGCAACAAACGAACTCGCAGTGGCGCTTCAAAATGCCCAGCGATTCGAAGAAATTCAAGCGTTCAACATTACTTTGCAGGAAAAAATTACCGACGCAACAAGAGAGCTTAAAAGTACTAATAAAAAACTTGTGGCACTTGATGAAGCTAAAGACGAATTCATTAGTATGGCATCTCACCAACTTCGTACACCGCTTACTTCTATTAAGGGGTATCTTTCTATGATTCTTGAAGAAGATCTAGGCAAAGTGAATCCTGCTCAGGAAAAAGCGCTAAAAGAGGCTTTTGGTAGTTCTCAGCGTATGGTGTATTTAATTGCTGACTTCTTAAATGTTAGTCGTATTAAAACGGGTAAATTTATGATTGAAACAAAAGAAGTTGATCTTCCTGAAATCGTCCGCGAAGAACTTACTCAGCTTCGTGAAATGGCAGGATCACGTGAGCTTACCCTTAAATATGATCAGCCAGAAGTCTTCCCGCGTGTAAAGCTTGATGATAACAAGATTCGTCAGGTAATGATGAATATGGTGGATAATGCCATTTATTACACACCAACCGGGGGTACTATCACCATTCAGCTCTATTCAACTGGAGACGAAGTTATATTCAAGGTCATCGATAGTGGTATTGGCGTTCCAAAAGAAGAACAACACAAACTATTTACTAAGTTCTACAGGGCTGGAAACGCACGAAAATCACGTCCTGATGGTACTGGGCTTGGCCTTTTCATGGCACAAAAAATTGTAGTAGAACAAGGCGGTGCAATAATTTTTGAAAGCGAAGAGGGTAAGGGAAGTACCTTTGGCTGGAGATTCCCACTTTCTAAGATTCGTGCATAAGAACAATTAGTTTTTCAGTAGCTCAATAACAAAACAGATTATTTTTCTTCAAGTACCTTGTTGTATAAAGCAAGCGTCTGTTCAGCCATTCGCTTCCATGAAAAATCTTTAACTCGTTTTTTACCATTCGTAATCAATTGTTCGCGTAGCTTTTGATCTTTAAGTACTTCAGAAATCTTTTCTGCCATATCTTCTACGCTTAGTGGGTCAAAGTAATGGGCTGCGTCTGCATATATTTCGGGCAAGCAGGTAGCGTTGCTGCTGACAACTGGAGCGTTATGAATCATAGCCTCAAGTCCTGGTAGTCCAAAGCCTTCGCTCAGGGAAGGGAAGACATAGGCTCGGCAGTTGTTATAGAGCCAGCGTAGCTCACCTTCACTTACAAGGCCAGTGAATATAATGCCAGACACACCTTTTTTTTCAGCTTGTTTTTTTACAAGTTCGTAAATTGGGTTAGATTTCCCGGCTAGCACTAGCTTGAGGTCTGGTTGTGATT
Organism: Candidatus Saccharibacteria bacterium UBA7683; assembly: GCA_002482925.1. Lineage (GTDB taxonomy): Bacteria > Patescibacteriota > Saccharimonadia > Saccharimonadales > UBA7683 > UBA7683. The sequence continues at coordinate 1,964 of DLGX01000004.1, read as the reverse complement.
TCTTTAGTATTTCAAATGCCTCTATCAGTCTAGCTAGATTTTTGTGCGGGCTTGGCTGGCCAATGTACATAATAAACTGCTCATTACGAAGTAACTGCATTGACTCGGGCTTGTCTTTAATTGGGTCAGCAGATTCGTATGTTACAAAAAACTTTTCAGGACTAACGTCGGCATATTTAGCAATGTCTTGCTTAACAAACTCCGAAGGTGCAATAAGGTAAGGTTGTCTACGCACAACTACCTTATTGAGCCACCCGTAGACTACTTGCTTAATGGCCATCTTCAATTGGTTTTTGGTAGGATTTTTAAAGCGGAGCAAGGTGAGATCTTGAATGGTTGTAATAGCTTTTTTCTTGTACAAAAGGGGTTGTTGGGCCATGGTAAAGTGCACAAGATCTGCATTTAATGAATCAAGTTGCTTCTTTAGGCCTACTTGTTCGGAAAAAGTATAGTCTTTATATGGGCACGCCATTTTCAGGAAGTTTTTATTTGTTGGCTCCCAGGTCGCTAAATCTTCTGGCTTCATTAAAATGACGTACTGATTTTTGTGGTCAATTTTTTGCAGATACTCCACAAGGCTACGTACATATCTGCCGGTACTGGTATTCCATTCACGGCTACATAAAACTATTTTACTCATGCATAACAGTATAATATGCGAACCTGGTAATTGCTAAGAAAATACAGCATGTCATTAGGCGTTATATACTACTACTATGCCAGGTAAAGATTTTCGGTTCGGTATCTCAAGTAATGTACAGGGGGTTGATTTAAACCAACTGCTCATTACTCATGCGCTCAGCACTTACTTTATGCGTATAGCTACAGATATGCCGGAGCTCGACCTGTTGGCCGGAGATATTGTTTTGGTAGATAGGGCTTTAAAGCCAAAGAAGAATGACCTTGTAGTTGTTTCTCAAGAAGATGACCCTGAGCTTAAAATTATAAAATTTGAAAAAATTGATTCGCAGTTACAACTCTGGGGTGTTGCAGAACATGTTATTAGAAGGCTTCGAGTATGATTGCTCTGGTTGATTGCAACAACTTTTTTGCCAGCTGTGAACGATTGTTCAGGCCTGATTTAAAAGACGTACCGGTATTAGTACTTTCTAACAACGATTGCTGCGTGGTGGCTCGAAGCAATGAAGTAAAAGAACTTGGTATTCCGATGGGTGTGCCATATTTTAAAATTCGAGATATTGTCACAAAAAATAATGTACAGTGTTTTTCTAGCAACTTCGCACTCTACAGCAACATGTCTCAAAGAATTCTAGGAGTCTTAGAACGTCATGCTCCGCAGATTGAAGTCTATTCAATAGATGAAGCCTTTATGGAACTTTCTCAATTACCCACGCAAGATCTTCAGGTATGGGGCGATAGCCTAAGAACAGAAATTCAAACAGATATTGGCATGCCGGTTTCAGTTGGTATTGCGCCAACAAAAACGCTGGCCAAACTTGCCAGCGCCTACGCCAAAAAGCATCAAATGACCTGTATAGTAGATCCGCTGACAGACAAAAAAACCTACGAACAGATCCTTGAATATACCCCTGTGGGAAATATCTGGGGCGTGGGCTGGCGACGCGAGCCACAGTTTAAGCAAGTAGGAATTCGTAACGCATTACAACTTGCTGGGGTGAGTGAGGCCTGGATTCATTCTAAAATGGGCATAACAGGTACAAGAATGCTACGCGAACTACATGGCGAGGTTGCATATCCCTTTGAAGAAGAAAAAGCTCCTCAAAAAACACTCATGGCTTCTCGTTCATTCGGACATACCGTTAAAAATACCCACGATCTTGAAACCGCAGTTTCTACCTTCGCAAGTCAGGCGGCGTATCGACTTAGAAAGCAACAGCAAGTTACTGATTCATTCGGTGTTTATTTACGTTACAAAACTAAAGACGGCCAAACTAAAGGACACTCAGCGACAACTCGACTAGCTACACCAACAAATGACACTA
>DLGX01000043.1 GCA_002482925.1 Candidatus Saccharibacteria bacterium UBA7683 | reverse complement strand
GCTGGCCTGATAGTTGGTATAAAACCTCTGTTTAGTAATTCATCGCGTGCATGTAAGTTTGGATCGGTAGGGTCCCAGCCTTCACTGGTAAAATCTTCTCGCGTAAAAAAGGGAAGTCGTGGTGTAGTGTCTCTGTCTTTCATAGTTCAAAAAAGTATATCGTAAGTCGTGATTTAATGAAAACTTAACCACTTTGGTTCGTTTGCTTTTTCCAGAGCGAATAATATCTACCACGTTTTTTTAGTAACTGCTGGTGTGTACCTTCTTCTTCAATGGCACCGTTATGCATCACAATAATTCTGTCTAAGCTTGCAACGGTACTTAAGCGGTGGGCAATTATAACTGCAGTGTGTGTTCCGATAATCTTTGGAAGCGCTGTTTGAATTATGTGTTCGCTTTCGCTGTCGAGCGCGCTGGTTGCTTCGTCGAACAGTACTATAGGCGCATTTTTGAGTACCGCTCGGGCTATTACTACTCGTTGTTTTTGACCCCCGCTAAGCTTTACACCACGTTCTCCTACAATTGTTTCATAGCGTTCGGGCAGTTTACTTATGAATTCATGCGCATGGGCTGCTTTTGCTGCTGCAATTATATCTTTATCGGTAGCTTCAGAATTATGGTAGGCAATGTTTTCGCGTATTGAACGGTGAAATAACACCGGTTCTTGTGGAACATAAGCAATTTTTTGCCTCAAACTACTTTGCGACACAGCATTAATATCTATTCCATCTACCATAATTGTTCCGGAATCTAGTGAATCAAAACGCATGAGTAAGTTTGCTAGAGTACTTTTGCCTGCACCACTCAACCCCACAACGCCTACGTGTTCACCACCTTTTATGCTCAGGTTAAAATTCTTGAATATGTAGCTACTCTTAGGGTTATCACCATATTTAAAGCCTAGGTTACTGATCTCTATTGCTGCTTTGTCTGGATTAAATTCCACTGCATCTGGTTTATCTTGTATTGTTTCATAGGTTTGGTCTAAGGTTTCAAGTGTTGGTTCAATTTTACTAATGTAATCGTCATAGCGGTAAATCAAATCTGGTAGATCAGCCACGTTGCGAATAATTTGAAACATGTAGGTGAGTGTTAGCACAAGAAGCCCTACTGAGCTTTCGGTTCCGGTACTAGTACTGAGCACCAGCCAAAATGCAGCTGAAACAATTACCGTGGTAACAATGCTACGTGGAAAATCTAATAAAATTGAACTTCTACGACGCAGTAAAAATGCCTTAGTTTCTTCTTTACGTAAATTCATAACATGTTTGAGCGCACTTTCTTCTTTACCCGCAGATTTATATGCAACTATATTTGTTAAATCATCAGCTACTTCGCCAGAGATTTTTCGGTAGATTTCGCTCGTAGCTTCACGGTATTTAGCCGCTTTTGCCGAAGCCCAAATTACATAGACTGCCTGAGAAGCAATGAGGAGAACTGTTAGAAGCCCAATCTTCCACGAAGCAGCCATTAGCACAACTGCTGGAATTGTAAGCGAAACGAGTACTCGTATCACGTCCGCGCGAAAAAAACGTATAAGCAATATGGCGTTGTCTAAATATTGGCGGAACATGCTGGTTAAATAACCTGTGTGACTGTCTCGGTAAAAGGACATGTCTTTTGAAGTAAGTTTTCTGTAATACGATTCCAAGAGCTCTCCGTACACAAGGTTTTCGGTATGTGTACCAATAAGATCCCCAAGTGAGCCGACCGCAAATGCAATCACTGAAGAAATTAAATACACCACCACTAGACCCTTTGCTTTTTCATAATCACCTACAGCTACAGCGGCTGTCATAGAGGCGATTATTGTTACAAGGAATATTCTGGCAATTATTGTTCTAATTAATTCCGTTATAACAGAAAGCCAAATGGTTGGTTTTCGACCATAGGTATCAAGAAGGTGTTTATATATATTTGTTTTCACATATACTCTTTTCACGTTGTGCTACAAATATAGTAACACGTCAAACGCCTTTCAATAGTGAGGTGATAACCAGAAGATATTAAATAATACGTACTCGCTTTTTAATTTTAAGTCACAGCTTGTTGTCACAGGGTCGTACTGATACAATAAGCATAAACGTAACCATATTTATGTACAAAAAAACTAATCTTAATATTCGCGGATTTACATTAATAGAAGTAGTGCTTGTGCTCGCTATAGGTGGGCTCATATTTTTGCTAGCATTCATAGCCTTTAATCAAGTTGCAACAAACCGTCGTGATACACAACGTCGAAATGATGCTAGTAGAATAGTGTCTGAGCTTCAGAACTACTTTACAAACGGGGGTAATGTATCTGGCTTCCGTACAGTATCGTTTTGGAAGGGCTCTTCGCCTGATTCCTCGCCAGCAGATGCCTGCGGAAGCGACACAGACCCGTTTATTGCAAGCTTTTCAAAAACGTATTTATGCAATGGAACAAGTTTTAAATCACCATCAGGAAGTAATTACCGAATAGCAACTGCGGGTGCTACATTAACTGAGCCAGGCGACTTCTGGTTCCTTAATGGTAACTGTACTGATCTTGCCCCAAACAAGCAGTCTATAAAAATGAAGCTTGAAAAAGGCGAAGTTTGCCGAGAACTTTAGTTTTTAAAGTATTTTAAAAGGCTCCATTTCTGAAGCCTTTTAAAATTGTGGTAATAAATTACCAGCTGCGTTGACGGAATGAACCGCCACCACCGTTGCCGCCGCCGTTTGAATCACGACGAGGACGATCCTCTTGAGGACGAGCTTCGTTAACCGTTAGAGAACGGCCACCAAGATCAGCGCCATTAAGAGCTTTTTCAGCTGCTTTACCTTCATCGTCGCTCTCGAATTCTACAAAGCCGAAGCCCTTAGAACGCTGAGTTTCACGATCAGTAATAACACGAGCTGAAGCAACCGTACCATGAGCAGCAAAAAGCTGTTCAAGTTCTTCACTAGTAGTGGAGAATGGTAGGCCACCTACAAATAGTCGATATGCCATTATGTATATGTATCCTTTGTTTATAATCTACTGCAGTTCGACCATGTAACGTAACTAGGGTACCGAGATTACTAACGATCCATACACGTACTGACTGCGTATGCTCAGTATAAAACAATTTAAAAAAATTTGCGAGCATAAGTGTGTTAAATACTCATTATGTGGCATTTTGGCCTATCCCTCGAATGAACCGGTAAAATATGCGCAAAATTGCTGAATCAAGAAAAGACTTGCCCGAACAAACAACTAGAGAAGAGTGAGGGATGCTTGTTATCGTCTTTTCGCAGCAATTATGCGTGTATTTTACTCGCGTGAGTGAGTTTGTGGATAGCGATTTTGTGTTGCTTTTGTCGGCAAAAGCGGCGTAAATATATATAAAAGCGTCTATAGCTTAGAAAGCTTGGCACAAGCAACACGCACCGCTTCTGACCAAGTAGGGAATGCATGTATGGTGTTTGCTACCTGCGCAGAAGTTAGTTCGTTCTGTACGGCCAGGGTTAATTCATGAATAACCTCACCTGCATGTGGGCAGGCTACGGCGGCTCCAAGTAGCACATCTGTTTTAGAGCTCGCAAGAACTTTCACAAAGCCTTCCCCAACATCGCTCGTATTTGCTCTACCAATAACTGAAACAGGTACCAGTACCTTTTTAAACGAGATTTTTGCGGCCTTCAGTTCGGCTTCAGTTTTACCAACCGAAGCTACTTCAGGATTTGTGAAGATACAGCGAGGAACGGCTTTGTAATCTGCAGCAATCTTACTTCTTGGGTGGAGTAGGTTGTGGGCAGCAATTTTACTTTGGTAGGTAGACATATGAGTGAATAAGTAAGGGCCAACACAGTCACCAGCGGCAAATATATGCGAAGCACTGGTTTGCATATAAGAATCTACCAGAATTCGGTTTTTTTCGTATTCAACACCGGCGTTTTCTAGGCCAATGTCTACCACGGCGCGCTTGCCGGTGGCAACCAATATTTCATCAACGCTAATGCTAGCTGTTTTGTTACCGCTACGCAGGCTGAGGTGTTTCTTTGCGCCTACCTTTGTAACTTTATCAAGCGTGGTGCCAAGGTACACTGACATCGAATATTCTTCTTTAAAACGGGTTTCTAGTAGTTCGCCTACCTCAGGCTCTTCTTTAGCAAGTAATTTTTCTGCAATATCAACTATGTATATTTTGGTACCGAATATGGCAAATAATTGCGCAAATTCACAGCCGATCGCACCGCCACCAATAATTGCTAAACTCTTTGGCGGACGGGTTAAATTAATTGCTTCTCGATAGGTTATGTAGCCTGTAGATTCTAGCCCAGGAATTGGTGGCACAATTAATTCGGAACCAGCAGCAATTAAAAAGTGCTTCGCGCTAAAGCGGGCAATACCAACGCTTATGGTGTGTGGATCGACAAAGTGCGCTCGGCCTTTAATGACATTTATACCTTCGCGGGTATACATTTCTTCACCCAGGTAGGTGCCAGTGCGCTTAACGGCCAGATCTTTCCAGGCCTTTATGCTCGGGTAGTTATACCCAACTGTTGTTCCACGTATTCCAAATCGAGCACCGTGTTTAGCTGCTTCGTAGACTTCGGCAGCCTGAAGCAATGCCTTGGTTGGAACACAGCCAATATTTGGGCATTCCCCACCAATTAGGTCAGCTTCAATAATAGCCACTGAAATGCCGGCTTTACTGGCAATATGAGCAGCCACGCTGCCGCCTGCACCGCTTCCAATAACGATAAGGTCGTAGTCATAGGTTTTTTGTTTTGCCATGTAGCCCACCCTTTAATTGTTAGTTAATATCCATATGCGTTTCATATATCACTGCAGCTGAAGGATTGTACTGTTGTAGAAACCTTGCAGCTGCAATTCGCAGATCATTCGAGGTTACTTCTAGTTTGTCTTCTAGCCACTGCTCAACCTGATTGCAAACATGCTCAGCAGTAACTTCAGCAGAGCCAGTAAACTCGCGTACGCTCAGGCATGCGGCCTGAACACTGCTATGAAGTTTTGCTCGTTGGTACTGTTCGGTGTGTTTTTTTCGTTTTACGACTCTTTGAGATGCTTGAGACATAGTAAGTTCCTTCTTAAGCAAAATTAATTGTGCCATTGGCAATTAAAATTAATATCCAGCCAAGTGCTGCAAGCAAAACTCCGACCATGAGTCGCATTGCGCCCTTTTTTTCTTCTTTCCAAGATTGTACAGAACTCACTTTTGTACCACCTGCTACCATGATGAGAATGACAATAAGAGGTAATACAAATAAGAAGTTGTAAAGCACCATAAGCATGAGTGCGGTGAAGTTAAAATCAATTCGCAGGATTGTAATGATTGCCAAATACGGCGCCCCAGTGCAGGGAAGTTCTACTGCCGCAACAAATGCACCAAGCAACGAAACACTTACTACGCTTGTTGCACCACCGCTCATCTTCTGAATTTTGCTTACAAAGCGTTTTGGAATATGTAAGCTAAAACCTTTACCATACCAGAAGTAATCCTTCATTTCTAAAATACCAGCTAGTACTACCAAGAGTGCCACTGCAATGCTTAAGTATTCGGCAACCACAATGGGCACTTCGCTGAAGAAGTACACTAAGCCAAGGCCAGCCACAAGGTAAGTAGTAAAGATTGCAAGAATATACGCACCACCGAGTAATAACAAGCGCTTAGTGCTCTTTCCGGTACCAAGTACTACTGAAACCATCA
>DLGX01000002.1:9631-10126 GCA_002482925.1 Candidatus Saccharibacteria bacterium UBA7683 | reverse complement strand
GGCGAGTGTTGCGGTATGAAGTCTCCACTGCAAAGAATCATCAACAGTAGCGAGTTTTGTGGTGCTGATTCTTCCATTAAATGCCACAATCAACTGGTTTTGGTGAAGCGTAATTATTCCAATGGGCTGTTTAGTAGTAAAAGTATGTAAAAATTCAACAAGCTTTACGAGGTCCATGCTAAATACCAACGGCGTTAGATTTCCGAAATTTTGAACTAATTTTTGCAATTGTGCAAAACTAACTACTAGCGTTGTGTTGTCTCGTTCTAGCAATGTTTTTGAATGATTACTAAGAATATCTACGGCATCTTTTGTAAGTACTGCATCTGCGCTGTATGAACGAAGTAATTCTTCAAATAAAATTGTGGTTTGAGAATTTCGGCCATTTTCACCTGTTAAAAAAACCGTGTCTGCCCAGAGTGCGTATTCTAAAAGTTCATGATTTCCTTCGTGAGAAAGCTCTCCAGTATTAGTGCTCGGCAGAAAAACAGCTTC
>DLGX01000002.1:2488-9596 GCA_002482925.1 Candidatus Saccharibacteria bacterium UBA7683 | reverse complement strand
GCTGAACCAATTCCTGTTTTTACAGCGTATTCGAATGCCCGTGCAGGCGCATTTAATTCGTGTGCGGTACCACCAACTAGTAGCAATCTACCAGCCTGATCTCGCCGTTCAGGCTTATTCCATTCAAGCTCTGGAAAAAGCGGGGTCTCAGTTTGTTTCTGCCAGAATGTAGTCTCCATTCTTATATTCTAGCTCATAGACCATGTTTTTACGTTCTATTACCAGCTTCCAGCCTTTTTCTTTGGCAAGTGCGAACAGCTTTTTATCTGGATTGAAGGCAATCGGGTTTTCGACTATTTCAAGCATTGCGACGTCGCTGGCACTGTCGCCAATAGCTATGCTTTTATCAAATGTTACATTATGTTTTTCAATTAAATTTTGTAGAGCTGTTTTCTTATCTACACTCGGTGCGTACTTATTGCCAGTAAACATATTTTCTGAACGTTCATATTGCGTGCCGATCCAATCATCGAAACCATAATGTTCTGCGATTTTTTCGACGAGCTCATGGTGCGAACCTGAAACCGCAAAAAGTAGATAGTTCTTAGTTTTGAGATCGGTAATTAAATCTCGTGTGTAGGTATATACTTGATCTTTATATTCTTCTATAACTTCTTCAATGTAAGAATCGAATACTTCTGTGCTCATTGTTTTTAACGATGCTTCATACGCATTCAGAACAGCCATTTCATATTCATGAAATCCTTCGGGTGTCTCGCGCCGCTTCCACTTCATGCGAGCGTTTTTCAGTAGCACACGCGCTTCTGGACCAAGTATGCCAGCGGTGGCAAGTTTTTGGGTAATTGAATGGTACAGCTGCCAACGTATTAAGGTTCCGTCTATGTCGAAAACCGCAAATTTATTCATAAGTCTAGTTTAACATTTGTAAGCGAGCTTGTAGTTTATAGGTTAACTTCAATGCTAACTGGGCAGTGGTCTGAGCCCATGACATCAGCGTGAATTTTAGAATCTTTAATGGCATCTTTTAAGCTTGCAGAAGCTAGCCAATAATCTATTCGCCAGCCAACATTTCTAGCCCGAGCATTTGCCCAGTGAGTCCACCAGCTGTAGTGGCCTTTGCCCTCAGTAAATAATCTGAACGTATCTATAAAGCCAGCTGAAATAAAGTCATCAAAACGTTCGCGTTCTTCGTTGGTAAAACCGTGTTTGCCAACGTTAGGCTTGGGGTTAGCTAGGTCGTCTTCGGTGTGTGCAACATTAAGATCTCCACAGAAAAGAACAGGTTTATTGGTTTCGAGCTGTTTTACATATGCTAAAAACGCTGGATCCCAGTGCTGATGGCGTAGGTTGAGTCGGCTTAAATCGCCTTTTGAGTTGGGTGTGTAGACAGTCACTACATAATAATTATCAAACTCGGCTGCAATTACTCGGCCTTCGTCGTTGGGGTCGCCATACGAATCGCCCGTAAGTTTGTATTCTTTAATAATTTCTTCAGGAAACCCGTTACGTACAGACAGCGGCTTAATTTTAGTGAAAATAGCAGTTCCGCTATAACCTTTTTTCTTAGCGCTGTTCCAGTATTCTTCGTAGCCTGTTAAATCTATTTCTGCCTGGCCTTGTTCTGCCTTAGTTTCTTGTAGGCATAAAACATCTGGCTGGTGTTTTTCTATGAACTTAACAAACTCCCCTTTTTTAACAACTGCCCGAATACCGTTTACGTTCCAAGAATATAACTTCATGAATAACAGTATACAGTACGCCGTAAGCGGATTATTCCTAGCTTTCTATAAGTTGACCAGATTGTTCGGTGTAATTGCCTTCATGCATTTCTAGTGATTCTTCTATCATGCGTTGCACCAAGTTAAGCATTGTGGCTTTGTCTATTTCTGTTGTGTCAAAGTAGACTTGCCTATTTTCTTTAACTGCTTTTGCTCCTACTCCATAACGACCATCTGCACGAAAGTCGTTGTGTGATGCTGTTATATCGGCAGCCTTGGCAAAGCTAATGTTTTGCTTTTTTGAAAGCCTTTCTGCGGTTTCATATTCTACGGCTACGTTATACCAGTAATTGATTGCATCTTTATCTACTGCCACAGGATCAATTTTTCGTGATTCATCAGCGTGTTGTCGTTCTCTGATGTTATGTAGCGCAGATCTGTACCACCCATCATTATTCGGATCGCTTATATCGATATTTTGTCTACGTGCTTCTCTAATAGCGGCAACAAAAGGTTGGCAGTCGATAAATAAACGAATGAGCGTATTAATTCCAGGTAAGTCTTTAATCACTTTAATAAGATCCCGGCCATCTATAAAGAGTATATGCGTATTTGGGTCTGTCGTATGTTTTTCAACCCTGATTCTAAATGCATTTTTTACCGCAACTCTAACTTTCGGATGCTGGCCTACCTTACCAACAAGTGAACTCACTATATTCCCGTAGAGTTCTTTTTGTTGATTGTTATCTATAATTTCTTGTCTTCGATTTACAAATGCTGCGACCTCTTCAGCCGAAAGATTTTCTATGGAGGCAAGTATTTCTTCTAAAGTTGAGGTTTCGGCAATAACATTCTTTTCTAATAGGCAAAAAGTCACTGCTCTATAGTCGATGCCGGTTTCTTCAAGCGCCGCCCCAGAAATATTCGCTGCGAGTCCACTTGTAATCGTACCTTTACCGCTTCTTGGCGTTCCATTGCATTCCACAATCCATAATTTGTTCGATGCTACGAGATCTGAAAAATCAACCATTAGATGAAACTATACCACAAAGCTTGGTGTTCTTGATAATGCACTAGACTTTTATGTTAAAACATTGTAATGTACAAACAATATGTCTGTTGCTGATCTTCTGGCTGCAAAATATGATTTCGAAGCTGATTTAGCGGCAGAAATTGGTGATTTAGCTGAGTCGCAAGCCAGAGACTTCCCCACATACGGCGATTTCTTAGAGAGTACCGGAGCAAATAATCTTGCTGTTAAGCAATATGATGGTTACAAGCCGCTCCAGGTACTTGATATTCGACCAAAAGACTACGATCCGCGACGCGCACTGCTCGTAAACGTAGCTATGGCTAATTCGCTCGATCCGAACCAACGCGTACAAATTGCTACCATTGCTAACGCAAACCCAGGGCGCAGAATACTTGCCTACGGGAACCCTAGCGCACCGTTTACAGCTAAGAGTCGTCTACTAAAGCTTCACCAGCTACCGGTAGTTGCAAGTAGTAATTTTTCTCCAACAACTGACCCTATTTTAAAACATCTTGACGAAGAAGGAATTGAAAAAATAGATCAGTTTGGTTATTCGTACGGCGAAGTAGCCACTGCTGACATAATGCAGCGAGCCGATCAGGAAGTAGCTACAGCAGTGGTATATGATACTGCACGCGCTGTTGATTGGTTTAAGAAGTGGAAACTATTTGGCGGTCTGAGACTCGTGACTGCGTTTAACTCTACTGGCAAACCGATGGCGGAATATGTAGAAGAGAGTGGTTTTGAGCAGTTTATTGACGCCCGTAAAGACTCTCCGCAGTTAATTGGCTACGGTCTGGGTATAATGCGTCTTTCAAATATTGCTGTGGGCCTAGGCATCACCGGGTCTAGCTACTACGAAGAAACTGGCAAAGCATTAGAAGCGCAACCAGATGCCAAGTATGTTGCAAGCTGGGGCACAAAAAGTGAGTTTAACGTTGATGGGGTCACGGAGCATGCAGTAGCTGAACTTTCTGCAACTTTTGGTTCACGTGTTACTGCTAGGCCACTTGATGCTCATCATGCTGCTATGAATAATATATATTTACAAACAGCTTTGATCAGAGAAGCACTCGGCGTTGCAAACTAGCTATTAGCGCTCCCAAATTTTAAATAAGTGATCTTAAGAGTGGTATATCTTTTCCGTAGGAATACCATTTTGGGTCGGTTTCCAATAATTTGATTGCCTCTGCAATCGGGAACCATTTTACTTCGGAAACTTCAACGGGGTCTGGTTTTAGACTTGTATCATCGCCTCGATAATTCAAATAGTAAAAATACCCAAACTGTCTTCGTTCTTCAGATTTATCCAGTATAAAAAACTTAAGATCTTCTGTTCTGGCGTTGATACCAATTTCTTCCTCGAGCTCCCGTTTGGCTGTGACAAGGCTGTCTTCGCCTGGATCTGATTTTCCACCGAATTCTGTAATCCAGAATCCAGGCCGCTCATCTTTAGTTTCAGATCGTCTCTGACAGAGTACGGTTTTGTTTTCTGGGTTAATCACTGTAACAGAGCTGACCCTACAGTAAAACCTTTTGGCTATTGCTTCTTTTCGGGGTAGTGGCTCTAGAGGGTTATTATTTTCATCAACTACAAAAATTAATTCATTGCTCACCGCTTAACTTCTCTCTGGGCGTCGCGGTCTTGCTGGCGACGTTTAATTGTTTCGCGTTTGTCATAATCTTTTTTACCTTTAGCGAGGCTGAGTTCAATTTTTATGAACCTACCTTGATTAAACAACCTGGTTGGCACTATTGTGAGGCCTTGTTTTTTGGCTTCTTCGATTCGGGTAAGCTCTTTCTTTGTAACTAGTAATTTACGAGGTGAGGAATTTTCTTTTTCTTCGTCTAATTTTCTGGCGGTATCTGGAATAGAAATACTCATGTTGGTGAGCCAGAGTTCGCCTTGTTTAATGTTGGCGTACGCGCCAGTTAGGCGCACATGACCAAGTCGTGCACCGCGAACCTCAGCGCCTGTCAGCATTAACCCGGCTGAAATTGTTTCGCCGAGTTCGTAATCAAATCGGGCTCGCCGATTAATGATTGCATCTGGTTTTGCTGACTTTTTCTTCATGAATAGTACTAGTATAACGGTTTGGCGTGGTAGGATGAAATGAATGAAACATTTGCGGCATGAATTTAATGGTACGGTGTACTTTGTGTACCGACCACAAGTAGTTGAACCTACTCAACTACCTCTGTTGATGATCCACGGGCATGGCGGTGATCATGAAGGCTTAAGCGCGCTTGCTAAAAAGCTTCAAACTGTGGTTATTATTCCTGATTTACCAGGATTCGGTGAATCGAAGGAGCTTGATGTTTCTCATACCATTGAAAATTACGTACAGCATCTTAAAAGCTTAATGGATGAGCTGAGCTATTCTCAGTACATAGTAATGGGTCATTCGCTAGGAAGCGCGATCGCTCTTACTCTTGCAACAACTGATACCCGTGTACAGAAGCTGGTGCTGCTTAATCCAATACCTGAATTTACTACGTATATTCAACGGCTCATAAAAACTATTAATGGCGTTGGAACTAAAATGCCTGTAAAGATTGCCAACGCACTAGTTAATGCGCGTTTGTATAATCTGACAACATTTTTGCTTAATTCCAGAAAACGAAACGATGCTTCGTACGCCGTTAAGTATCTAAAAGCTCAAAATAATGCCAAGTACTCGTTTAAAACATGGTCTGAAAGCGGTGAATCTATATTTTATTTTGATCACATGAAGGCCGCAAAAAACGTGCGAATCCCTACGCTTGTTCTGCACGGCGACAGAGATTCGCTCACTACCCTTTCTGGTATCGAAATATTTGCCAATGCCCTCAAAGCCAGCTTGGTTAGAATTCCGAAAGCAGGCCACTTCTTGCCACTTGAACACATTGACGAAGCCGTAGAAAGCATTCAAAAATTTATGGAAGAATCTAATTAATGAATAACAAAAAACCACTTATATCAGTAGTGATTCCTTGTTTAAACGAAGCTGGCACAGTAGAAAGACTACTTGACCAACTAGTCAGCCAGTCAACAAGTTTACTTGAAGTTATAGCGGTAGATAACGGGTCACACGACGGCACGCTCGATATTCTAAGTAGTTATAAACCAAAAGGTTTAATAGTTGTTTCTGGTATTGCTGAAGGTGTTTCTCGTGCTCGAAACGCTGGTGCTAAAGTTGCACACGGCACGTGGTTAGTTTTTTTAGATGCAGATACATTAATTCCAGAAAATTTTGTTACAGAGCTTACGACTCTACTTTCTGCGAATCCTGAATTTGAAATTGCAGCACTTGGGTATAAGGCACAAACAAAAAACGTATTTTTCAAAATTCTCACTTCGCTTGCGCAGTCGTATCAACGCGCAAGTTTTAAGCTTAAAGGCATACCGCTTATTCCAGGTGCAGTCGGGTTGGTAAAACGTAACGTACATGAAAAAATTGGTGGGTTTAATGAATCAATTTTGTATAACGAAGATTTCGACTATTCTAAGCGGGCGTACAAGGCTTCTGGAAAGTTTAAGAGTCTCAGTAGGCAGTATGTGTATTTTTCTGTAAGAAGGCTTGAAAATGGCGGCTGGAAGAAGGTTGTTGCCACTTACTTCAAAGCAGAATACGCACGTATCCGTGGTAAAAAGTACCATCCTGAAGAATATGACATGTCAGATCATGTCATGAAGTAGTTACTTCAGATTGTTTTTTACGGCTTTAGCTATAGTAGTGTCACCGTTTTGCGTTCGCCAGTACCACCATTCGCCTCCCCATAAATCTATCGGGTAAAGGTTGATAGATTTTGCAATGTCTAGATTTTTAACAATCTGCCGAGCACCCATAGATTTGTCTTGCTCTGAAACTGGCATTTCCCAAATTGCTTTTGGTCCCCATGGCTCAAGCTGAAGTTCATGTATAAAGCTGCGTCTGCCATGAATAATTTTTATCACCACTGCGCGTAGTTTAAATATAAATGGAAAATATAGTGAACGGCGGTACTTTCCTTTGTTGAATACAATGTTGTATAACGAAAATCCTACAAAGTCAGGAATGGGCTTTCTAAAAGGAATTCCCCACGAAGTGCTGGTAGTCATAATGGTTGGTCGTGTAGGATCGATACGTTTCACAAGATCAAACTCTAACATAAGGCGTTTTCGGTCGACTTCGCTCCGCTGCCCAAACGATTCAAGCAGTGCTTCATTTTCAAGCTGCCAACTAATAATTGCTGGGTTGTCACGGTACCGCTTTATAACCACGCGTATGAATTTTAAGAGTGCATCGCTACGCTGTTTTTTTGTAAGATTCCACGCCCAATCAGGCCAATGGTTTTCTGGCCAGCGTGGTTGACGCGCACCGAGGCAAAGCGTTATTTCGCCATTTGCTTTTGATACTTCGCGCACTTGTCGGTC
>DLGX01000002.1:0-2408 GCA_002482925.1 Candidatus Saccharibacteria bacterium UBA7683 | reverse complement strand
AGCCTGAATCTGCGAAACCCTACATCTTCAATAAGCCATTTTAGTGCTTTTTCAGAATCTATATTGAAGCTTTGGCACTGCTTTACGGAAAAACTAACTCCGTACAGGTTCTTATTTATCACTTATCTTTGGCCTCTTGAAAAATTGTTTTGCCGGTTTCCCATACACTCGGGTCGTTGGCTTTAGTAAAACGCCAGTACCACCATTCTGCTCCCCAGAAATCTATTGTTCGTACCCCGCTTGAAATGCCATATTTGGCACGAAGCTTCAGCCGTTTAGCATCCATAGATTTATTCTGCTCTTCTAAAGAATTGTCTATTATTGCACCGCTTGGTGGCCATGGTTCTGCTTGTAGTTCGTGCAAGATTGTTGGTTTACCGTGCACGATTTCCATAATTGCGGCCAGTGAGCCGTAGAACCACCCAGGAAACGGATAGTCAAAATAACGCTTGGTAATAGTTTTATCCCACACACGTTTATACACCGAAACTCCCGAAGCATCTGGAATTGGTTCGTTCACAGGCCAGCCAAGTGCATTGTTACTACGGGTCACAATTATACGGTGGTTAGGGTCGAGTTTCTTTACAAGATTATATTCGCTAATCAGCCGATCGCGCGAACGATAATTTTGGCAAATTCCGAATACTTTTAAAAAGTATTCATTCTCGAGCTGGTATTCGCCGAGCGCAGGGTTTGTTTTGTAGCGATTAACTGTTTCTTGTATGTAATTTGCAAGTGGTTTGGTAATTTCTGCTTCTGGCTTGCCTTCGGCCCACTTTGGGAAGTGGCATTCGGGCCAGCGTGGCTGGCGGAGCCCAACCGAAAGACTTGCCTTGGCGTTATATTTTTGTAGTAGCTCAAACTGCCAATCAAGTTCATTAAAATCGTACTTGCCTTGTTCTTGTTCGTGCTCTGACCAATAACTAACTAGCCGTACTCGTGAAGGTTTAAGGTCTTTTAGCATGGCTTCTAATGTTTCTTTAGGTTCTAGACCCATATCTCTTGCATACGTTGCGGAAAAACTTACGCCTAGCTGTAAGGGTTCGTTACGGTGCTTTAGTCTGTACCACGTTGAAAGTGAGTACATAAATGCAATAAATATGACCAGAATTAGGGCAACGGTGAGTAGAATTATTTGCCAGAGGCGTCGGCGCTTAAACCAACTCCTAGCGCCTGATGTTACGGATGCTGATTTTATTACTTTTGACGGTTTCTTAGTACGAACTATAGGTTTTTTTAGATTAGTTTTTTTCTGATTCATATGTATTTCTTATGGTTATAATAAGGGTATAATATCATATAAGTACCTCGATAATTACAAAAATGGTACACTTGGTGTGATTTATGGAACAAAAACAAGATCTTAAAATTACCATGGTGATTCCTGCTTTTAATGAAGCGGCTACAATTGAAGGCTGTCTTACGGCAATATTTGCACAGCAACATCCGTTTGATGAAGTAATTTTAGTAGATAACAATTCCACTGATAACACTGTAGAAATTGCTCGTAGCTTTAACGTGAAGGTTATACAAGAAGATCGCCAAGGCGTTGTATACGCTCGCGATGCAGGCTTTGATGCGGCTACCGGCGATATTATCGGCAGGATAGATGCCGACACCCTACTGGAACCTAACTGGACACTCGAACTGCTACGCGTATTTGAAGACGAAGAAGTTACAGCCGTGACCGGTCCGGTGTATTATCACGACATGCCAGGCCGAGCGACAGGTCAAAAAGCAGATACTTTTATTCGTACTCGTCTCGACAAGCTTTCGGTTAAAGCAAAGTTTTTATTTGGAAGTAATATGGCAATCAGAAAATCTGCCTGGAATGTGATGCGTGAAGTAGTGTGTCATGAAAAGGCCTATCACGAAGATCTCGAC
Source organism: Candidatus Saccharibacteria bacterium UBA7683 (assembly GCA_002482925.1). Classification (GTDB taxonomy): domain Bacteria; phylum Patescibacteriota; class Saccharimonadia; order Saccharimonadales; family UBA7683; genus UBA7683. The sequence continues at coordinate 524 of DLGX01000002.1, read as the reverse complement.
CTTGCTATTCACTTGGTAGATTACGAATACCAGATTATTCTTGATAAAAAACTTGTTGCAGGTGTTTCTTCGCGTCGAGTAGAAAGCTCCCCTGCTGATTTTAGAAAATACATGAAAATGTTTTCAGACACCTACAAAGAACATGGTATTCGCGAAGCTTCCGTAACTATTCCAATACTCATTTACTGGTCAGTATATCCAAGCATGAAGCTACTCAGAGGTGCCTATAATCCTGAAACCGGCAGAATCTCACTTGAAAAACTATTGCTAGGAAAAACCGATCTTCGTAAAAACCCCATGGAAGAATAGTTTCACTTTTTTGAAACAAACAGATTGTCTTTAATGTAAAATCTGGCAACTTCTTCTACTGCTTTGCTGATACCTATTCTGGTGGTTGATATTATTTCAAAATTTCTGTTTTCGGGTTCGAATAGTTGAAGTGGCGGTTTTTGTAAATCGTGCCCGTAGAGCGCTTTGTCAATTGCAAGCGCCTGAGCTAATTTTGCTGGTCCGTTCGTGAGTTG
>DLGX01000074.1 GCA_002482925.1 Candidatus Saccharibacteria bacterium UBA7683 | reverse complement strand
GCAAGAATAATAATCGACAGCACCAGACTAATCAGCAGCTGATATACCTGGTAAAGCGTTGTGTCGGCTATACGAATATACCCGCCAAGAAACTTGTTTGTTTGTGAAACTAAAGATCCACTAAATCTGTTCGCATGGAAATTAGCGCTCTGGCTCAGTAGATGCCCGTATACTCTGTGGGCTAAGTCTCTTTGAACGTTTCCTTCAAGCTTCCAGTTGAAAACATCTATAATTCGCCAACCGATTGTTCCGCCAATTATCATAAGCGCGGTATAGGCGAGTACACTCAAACCAAAACTACCCACTAAATTATTGGGGTCAAAGTTACCTTTTGAAAGCCTGTCGAGAATATCTGCCAACACAAGTGTATTCAGAAATTGTTCAGTAAGTACAGCTATTGGGAGTACAAAAATCATACCCAGAACATATCGTTTATAGCGCCATGCGTGATGCCAGTACAAACCAGCTGTTTTTAATGTTATAGATTTTGAATGAGACATGTGAGCTCCGGCTCGGTTAGTTTAATGGAATCTGCTTAAGCGCAGAAGGAGCTAAGCTGCTGCAACTGAAAAGGCGGCAGTAGCGTTTTTGGTTTTTTGTAGCTTGAACATTTTATTGTAACCGCCTTTCCCGTTAAGTAGTAACGTTATTTTATATCAATTTTACTATTATACCACTTATGTCAAGGAATATGACAAAAATTAATAAATCTGTTATGCTCTAACAGATGAANNCAAACCAGCAAGAACCAAAAGTCATTCTGTATTATAAGTTCGTTCCAGTAAACGACACGAATATTACCATGCGGTGGCAAAAAGAACTCTGTAGCAGATTAGGGTTAACGGGCCGAATAATTATTTCTCCTCACGGTATTAACGGAACACTTGGTGGGGGTCTAGAAAATTTGCGTGAATACAAGCGCGAAATGAACCGCTCAGTACTGTTTAAAAACATCATGTATAAATGGTCAGACGGAACTGGCAAAGAATTCCCAAAACTTTCTGTTAAAGTACGCGATGAATTAGTTGCATTCAAGGCATCAGATGAAATGGTTGTGACTGAGCGAGGTGTTGAAAATGGCGGCATTCACTTAAAACCAGAACAGGTTCATGAACTAATTAAAGAACGAGGCGACGAAGTAATCTTCTTTGACGGAAGAAATTCATACGAAGCCCAGGTTGGAAAATTTAAAAATGCGGTAATTCCCGCCGTTGAAACTACTCCTGACTTTTTAAAAGAACTTGAAGATCCTAAATACGATGCCATTAAACATAGGCCAATAATTACCTATTGCACAGGCGGTATCCGCTGCGAAATTTTAAGCGTTTTAATGAAGAATCGTGGCTTTAAAGAGGTGTACCAAATTGATGGCGGAATCGTAAAGTACGGTGAAAAATATGGTGATGAAGGCTTTTGGGAAGGCAACCTCTATATTTTTGATGGCCGCATGAATCATACGTTTTCAGCTAATGCCAAAGAAATCGGCATATGCGTACACTGTGGCGGCACAACTAGTAGATTTATAAACTGTGCAGATAAGTCATGCAATAAACTAAAGCTTGTTTGTGAATCCTGCGGTGAAAAAACTTTCTGCGAAATTCATCAAACAGTAGCGGTTTGATATTTGCCATTTTCGGTACTATACTCACTAGGTAGTTAAAAAATAAAAACAGGGCACATATGAAAAAACACAATATGCTAAAAAACACCGCAAGAATATTTGCAGTACTAAGCATACCTTTTATGCTGATCGGCGTAGTGGCGGCACTTGGTAAAAATAACACAGTGCAGGCAGCCCCTGGAAATCCTGGAGTACCAGAAGCACCTTCTGTAATTTACAATGAAGACTTTGAAAATAGTCCTTCATTGAGTCCTATTCCTCTACTTTCATACACGGGCGACTCGACAATGACCTACACAGCAAACTCTGCCTGGCGAAGTAACTGTAATGGTGAAGTGCTTTTCTTTAATATGGCAGACGACCAGTTTGCTAATACTAACTGTGACGATGGGAACGGCACTAATTTAACAGGTGCGTATGATGCTGTGCGAAGGCTTGCGTACGCGCTGGGAACTTTACATAGTGGCTCTAGCCCTAGTACTAACCGTGCACTAACCGCCTATACCGACAATGGCGCATTATATGTTGACCCAGGTGATAATCTTGTTCAGTTCGAAACTGTTGATAGGGTAAATCTTGGTTCTGGTAATCGACGCTTTGTGATTTCAAACATAGATATAGCAGCTATTAACTGTACGAATCAAGGTACAGCGCAGGGCAAGCTTAGATTTTACCTGCTTGATAACACGACTCCGCGACAAATAAATCAAACGCTCATAAATATTTGTACAGATTCGGCAGCGACTAGCGTTACTCCGCCAACTCTAGATTCCAATGGTGCGCTCGGGCCGAATACAGGATCTATAAGAGTGGGAAGTGTTTTTACAGATAGAGCACTGCTTTCTGACACTAACTTGGTTGGTATCCGTATGATCAATGAAGAAGAAAGCGGCCAAGGTAACGACAACGCAATCGACAACATTCAATTAGCTGATGCATCGCCCAAGCTTGATAAAGCATTTTCGCCTGAAAGTGTTCTGGTAAACGAAACTTCTACAATGACTTTTACCGTTACTAACACCACTGACCTCCTTGCAAAAGAAGGCTGGTCATTTACCGATAATCTTCCTGAGAATCTTGTAATTGCACAAGCACCAAATTTTGCCACTACATGCCCTAACGGCGCTGCTGTTGCTCAGCCTGGAGCAATATCGGTAGATTACAACGGTGACTTAACTGCAGGAATGACTTCATGCACCATTAGTATTGATGTTACTTCATCTGAAGCTGGTACATACACAAACGGGCCTGCAAACTTAGTAAATGTAGTTGGCTTACAGCTTCCGGCAGATGCACAGGTGATATTTGCTCCACTCGCACCTGATACTGGAGATAAAAATAGCGGATCAATGGCGATTTACACAGCTGTTGGCCTAAGCGCCTTGGGAATAGGTTCGATAGTCCGCAGAAAACTTCAGATTAAAAAACGATAGCATCACTTGACAGTTGTGATAAGCATAAGTACAATCTGTATATAGAAGTAATTCTAACAAAAAATTCAAAACAAAATGGACTCACAAACTACCACCACTGGTTTTTCTCGTGGAGCAGTTCGCCCTCGAGATCACACAACACACCGACGCGCGTATCTTGATACGTATGCTAAGCGACGTGCCGGCATAAATGCCGATGCTGATATACAAGAAGCGCCTCAGGTTGTTGAAGCAGAGGTTCCAGCTCAGGTATTTACTGTTCCTGCAAAGCCCGCTGTTATTGCGGTGCCGATTCAACATCAATCTGTAGATGTTCAAGAAGATTTTATACGACCGCAACCTTCGGTAGACGGGTTTTCATACCAACCAGTTTCGCAATCTGACTTTTCATTAACTCCTAAACCAACTGAAACTGAAGTAAGAAAAAGCTACCTTGATACGCTAAGTAGGCGATATGAAAGTGCTGTTGCGTCTGCGCCAGCAGCTGAAGAAACAATTATTGCCCCAACACTTGCATCTGAAACTCAGCACTTGTTTGAAGATCCTGCCAACGATGCTCGCCTAGAAGCTAACCTCGATGCACTATACTCAGGCTCACTTACTGATATGATCGCTAAAAA
>DLGX01000054.1 GCA_002482925.1 Candidatus Saccharibacteria bacterium UBA7683 | reverse complement strand
TGCAAAAGCTTGGTTAGACAAATTTTTAAGTACTTTTCTTCATTGTAAAAAGGAATAACGCAGTACAATTTCATGATCGCATTGTAACAGATCAGAAAAATCTGTGCTTATGGTTGGTTTAAGCATATTTAGTGCGTTACAATAGATAACAATGAACGTCATAGAACTCGACAGCATTAGCCGAACCTTTGGTCTTGGAAACGGCGCAACCACTGCACTTCGCGAAGTGAGTCTTACGGTGCCAAAGGGCGAATTCTTAGTAATTATGGGCCCCAGCGGTAGTGGTAAAAGTAGTTTACTCAACATTGTGGGGCTACTTGACCAGCCAGATGACGGCGAATATAAGCTCAATGGTCGCGATGTTGCATTCTTAAGCCAAAGAAAGCGCGCGAAAATCAGACGCAACCATATTGGTTTTATTTTTCAAAACTTTAATCTGATTGGCCGCATGACTGTACTTGAAAACGTCAGTCTTCCCCTTCTTTACAAAGGTGTTTCAACTGTAAAACGCTATGAACGAGCCAGCGAAATCTTAAAGTACCTCGGTATTCAAGAAAAAGAATATTACCAACCAAACCAACTTTCTGGCGGCCAATTGCAACGAGCAGCAATTGCCAGGGCTATGGTTAATCGTCCGAGTATTGTGCTTGCAGACGAACCAACGGGTAATCTCGACACCAAAGCAACCAAGTTAATTATGGCCGCGCTAAAAGAAATCCACGAAGCCGGCAATACTATAATTATGGTGACACATAATCCAGATCTTGCCGCATACGGCGACCGAGTCATTAAAATGCTCGACGGAAAGATTGAAGAAGAACTTACAGGGGCATCACTTAAAAAGGAACTCACCGCCCAACGAAAAGAAGCTGCAGAAGTTGTAGATGCAGCAAAAAACCGTGCCATTGAACCCCAGAAGAAGGCAAAAAAAGCAGTACGTAAAAAAACTGCCGTTAAAGCAGTTAAAAAATCAGCTCCCAAAAAGAAAGGAGCCAAAAAATGATAAGCCAACACCTCAAAATGGCTCGCAATTCTTTAAAGAGCAACCGGGTGCGAACGTTTCTTACACTTCTAGGCATAATTATTGGCGTTACTTCGGTGACAACCATAATTGGACTCGGTGAGGGTGTTAAACGCCAAGTTAACCAGCAGATTAACGATCTCGGAAATGATCTTATTACCATTGTTCCAGGTAGAAACACTTCAATAAACGGATTTGATTCACTTAGCGGTTCGTTTTCTGGAACCTCCGCTACGACTTCGCGGTTGAGCGAGGCAGATCTAGAAAATGTATCTAAAATAGAAAATGTATCTAAAGCGGGTGGAATCATGCAACTCGATGGTTCGGTTGCGCGCGGTGATAAAAAACAAAATACCCGTGTGCTTGCAGTTGGTGAAAATTATCTTGAACTTACCAAGCAAAAGCTCGTGAGTGGGCAGTTTTTTGGTGGAGATTTAGAAAATAACGACACCGTGGTGCTTTCTAGTAATGTAGCTAGTTCCCTTTTTGGTACGGAAGATCCTATTGGGAGTAGCGTAAAAATTCGCGGTACCAACTTTGTAGTTATTGGCGTACTCGATTCGGTAGTAGGTTTTAACTTAGGCCAGCCGCTTAATGATATGGCTATAATTCCCCTTCCAACCGGCAAAGAACTCAACCAAGATATTGTGCAGTTCCAGCAGATAACACTTAAAGTAGACCAGGTAGATAAAAGTGAAGCTGTAGCAAAAGCGGTAAAAGCGGCGCTACTGAAAAACCATAATGGCGAAGAAGATTTTACTGTTACCACCCAAGAACAACTTGTGGGCGCAACTGACAATGTCTTCAAGATTCTTACCGGTTTCACGGCTGCAGTTGCTTCAATTTCGCTTCTGGTAGGCGGTATTGGCGTTATGAATATTATGCTTGTTACCGTAACTGAACGAACTCGTGAAATTGGCGTGAGAAAGGCCGTTGGCGCAACTAGGTGGCAAATTCTTATGCAGTTCCTCACCGAAGCGCTCGTTATTACGCTCCTAGGAGGCATTATAGGCATTATAACCAGCGTTATCGTCAGTTACGTCATACGAGCCCAAACGGCCGTAAAACCCGCCCTAGACCCCTGGATTATTCTTCTAGCGGCAGGCGTTTCGTTAGCGGTTGGTGTAATATTCGGCACCTGGCCTGCAATTAGAGCTGCTCGGAAAGACCCTATCGAAGCATTACGCCACGATTAACTTAGGTTTTAGGGTTCGTTTCTTGATATTTTTTAAAAGCTAATTGAATGTGTCTGCTGTGTTCTTCGGAGGCAACTTCAGGAGTTGCCAGGTCACTTACATCTAAGAATAAAGTTTCTGAAACGTCATCCCGTGCTTTTATTTTAGATTTAGATGCTTTAAGTTCTGCGCAAAATACAAATACAAGGTTTTTGTATACTTCTTTTCCAAAAGGGTAATCATGAAGCCTGCTACTAACATACGTAAGAGGGCTAATATCTGTTTTCTCAAGGTCTAGTTCTTCTTTAATCTCGCGGAACAAAGCTTCTTCAGCTGTTTCATCTATATCAATAAAACCACCAGGGAGACCAAGCTTGCCTTTATCAGGATCACGCCCTCTTCGTGCCATTAAGATCTTGCCAGACTCGTCAAACAAGGCGATATCAACGCAGGGTTTCGGATTCGCGTAAATAGTACTATTACAACCCGAGCAGTGCCATATAAATTCTTCTTTTTGGTCTAATTTAGTACCGCATATGTGGCAAAAATTCTTAACCATTCTATGCCCGCTCCTTTTCTCGCTGTTCTGGCGTTTCATGAGGTCGCGCGTAGTCATCATCCAGTCGCCATGTTGTGCCAAGCTCTGGGGTGGAAACTTCTAATATATCGCAGTCTGTAATACCCTTCAGTCGATGCTTCTGCCCAACTTTTGTGCTGTAGCCGACCCCTTTTTGGAGCACTGTTTCTACTAGTTCACCCGTGTTATCTTCCCAAATAACAGTTGCTTCACCAGCTAGTAAAAACCAACTTTCTTGTTTCTCGTCGTGAACCTGTAGTGAAAGTCGTGCGTCAGCGTTAATATGAAGTACTTTTCCCATGTACGGGGCATCTTCAGGTACCCAATGAAGTTCGTAACCCCAAGGCTTTTCTACGCGTCGTACGTATGAATCATTACTAAAGTCTTTCGGGTCAAATATAGGGCTATCGGCCATAATTAATTAAGCTCCTTTTTAAACTTTTCTACTAAATCTACAGGTGTAGGATCTACATTATTTAAAATCCCTAAATAGGTTGTGGCGAAATCACCTAAAAGCACCAAGTAGAGCATTTGTTCTAAAACATTATCACCTTTTGCTTCAATTCTAGTAGATTTTGGACGTTTGCCGGAAAGCAATCTATCGGTAACTTCAAATCGTTTTAAAATTCGCTCATGTTCAAAGGAAGAAATTAGGTCAATAACTGCAAAAGGCTTTTCTATCGGATGCGAGCTCCAGCCTAAAAATTCATTATGATTAAATTCTGGTAGTTGATTGCACCACGCAGTATTTTTGGCATTTTCGTTAACATCTATCTTCCATTTATAC
>DLGX01000071.1 GCA_002482925.1 Candidatus Saccharibacteria bacterium UBA7683 | reverse complement strand
TCAGTAAAAAAAGGCGAGCTCAAAGCTACTGCAATTCAGGTTTCTGGTACCACCGGCACACGACTTGATGGTTTCTTAAAGAAAGATCAAGAAGGTACTATGGTGATCTTCCCGCTTCGAGACAAAACACTTCGTGTGTGGACTGAAAGCAAAGAATTTAGAGCTGACTTCGACAATATTGTGCTTAAAGGCTTAACCTTCGTTCCGTAGTATAGAAAACGTACCTTTCATTCACGGGTTTGTCATTCCCGGCTCGATCGGGAATCCAGCCAACAGTAGTCGTCTTCCCATCTCGTCATTCTGAGCGTAGTCGATCCGTTCTCCGTAGCAAGACTGCGAAGGATGAAAGAATCTAGTAGTAATCTTTTCATCACTTTTGTCAGCAAAAGTGATATAAAACTGCACCCATAGCGCCCGAGCCTCGACGCAGCTCCAGATTCTTTTTCTTGCGCCCAGACCAATGACAAGCATCCCTCACATTCTTTAACCGTTTGTTCGGGCAAGGATCGGGCTTGATTCAAGAAAAACAACCTTCCACTGTTCGGGTTCGGTCGAATGGGTGTGAGCTGACTCGCGTTGCTCGGATTAATGGTTTATCTGACAAATCAGAAAATTAAAAGATTATTAAACGTAAGCACTCGATTTTTATAGACAAAGTCTACTATACTGGGAGTACCAGAAGAAGGAGCGGGTATAGATTTATGGGCGGTGCGAATAATGATGAGTTTCCTAACAGCGAAAGTCAGCAGTTAATTGCGAGCGTTGCGCATGAATTAAAATCTCCACTCACACTTATTAGCGGACTGAGTTCGCAGTTGCAGAATCCTGCCATAGACCCGAGCCAATATAAGCAGTATGTACAGAGAATTCAGTTTTCTTCTGATAGGTTACTGGGCTTGGTAGACAGCATTTTACGAGGCTACGAATTAGAACAGCACATGCTAGAACTCAATTTAGAACCAATCAGTCCTCAGCTGATGTTAGAAGAAGTGGCACACGAGCTAGAACCCCACGCACGCAAACAGGCCCAGTTAATCGCGGTACGAGGTACAAGGCATAACCAAACTGTTATGGCAGACAAAGGTTGCTTGCATGCCGTACTGTTTAATTTGCTCGACAACGCTATTAAGTATTCGCTTCCAGAATCTACAATTGAACTTGAAGCGCGCCTGCGAAGAGGCCAAGCACAGCTTGTAATTAAAGATTACGGCTTAGGTATTAAAAAGACTGACCTTAAAAAATTATTTGAACAATTCGGACGATTCCAACGACCTGTTCCCCAGTGGGCGACCACAACAGGGCTAGGGCTCTACATTGCAAAACAGTTAACAGAAGCTATGAATGGAAGTCTAGAGCTAACCAGAAGAAAAGACGGTTCGAGTTTTCTGGTTAATCTACAGCTTTCGCACCAGGCAAGTCTGTTCGAATTATGAGCGTAAAAATTCTATTAGTAGAAGACGACGCATGGCTGGCAGAGCTATACCAGACAGCCTTAGAATTTGAAGACGAATGTAAGGTTTTTACAGCGGCCTCAGCGGATAGAGCACTTGAAGTTTTAGATCAGCATTCAGATATTGATCTTATAATTCTCGATATGTTTCTACCAGAACATAACGGCATAGAATTTTTACACGAGCTTGCTTCTTACACGGATATCAATATAATTCCAGTCATTGTACTGAGTAGCGTATACAAACATGATTTTGGTATGAACGAAGAACGCTGGAAACATTACGGTGTGGTGAAATATCTTTACAAACCTTCTACAAAGCCCAAAGATCTACTAGTAGAAATTAAAAAACAAATAAGCGCGAGCGTGGTATGAAACAACAAACCAGCCCTGCTATAGTTCTCAGGCGCACAAACTACGGCGAAGCGGATCGCATTGTGACGTTTTTAACACCTGCAGGTAAGCTCAAAGCTATAGTAAAGGGCGTACGACGTTCTAAGAGCAAGCTTGCTGGCGGAATTGAGTTATTTTCAGAAAGCACCGTTACTTTTTTACAAACGAGTGGTGATCTTCAGCGAATTATTAGCACCCGGCTCGAAGAGCACTGGGATGGTATTGTAGGTGATCTTCAGCGAATGATGTTTGGCTACGAAGCCATGAAGCTGATGGACAAAATTATCGAAGAAGAGTCTGATCGAGAATATTACGATCTCTTAAAAAACTGCTTAGTTGCACTAGCTGAGGTGGATATTCCCCAAGCATCAATTGAAGTCTGGTTCTATCTTCGTTTGCTAAGCCTTCAAGGTCATGAACCAAATCTAAAGACAGACCAAAACGATGTAAAGTTGCAAGACGATCAACTGTACACTTTTTCAGTAGAGAGCATGTGTTTTGCACCAAACCCTAATGGTCAGTTCAGGGCAGACCATATCAAACTGTTGCGCCTTGGACGTACCCATACCGTAGCAGTTATGAGGCAGGTTAAGAATGTTAAAGTATTGAGTGAAGAGCTTCAACCCCTGTTTAAGCAACTGATTAATCAACAACTTTAGGTTGACATTTTATAATTATTTATGATATAATAAAAATATTATGAGCATTGCTCCAGATGTATCTCATGGCTTTGATGAAAAGGCGCAACGCGCGGCAGATATTATTGCTAGTCATACGTTAAAGGCAGTAGCTGATGGCATTGATGCAGTTGAAATGCAAGATGAACCAATGGTTTCCATTCCTATTTTGGAACTTGGTGGTGGAGCTATGCGAGCAGATCCGTATTTAGATGCTCGGGTTATCGGTAGTCTTATAAAACATTCTGGTGCATTTTCAGTTGCCTATAACGAACTCGAGCTAGCAGAGCCAGTAACTAGTATTGATAAAAACGATCGACTTGTTAGCCAGCGCCAAGCTGACTTTACGTACGCAGGCGTTACGCTGAGGCTGAATGAGCGAGTAGTTGCTGAAGAAACAAGCTTAGGTAAGCGAGTACGAGGTTTTTCACTGAGCTTACTTTATGCGAAAGACCCAGCCAAACCATTCAATCTAATGCCAGTTACAGATACTACATTTGCTCATCGTCCCGACAAGAGAACAGAAGATGGAACGAGGTTTAAAGATTTTTCAAGAGCGTGGGAAGATTTTTCGCAGGTATTTGAACCAGGTGAAACTGAGTACGAGGCATCTGTGCCCGTGCTGGATGTTGATTCTAAGCAAGGCGAACTAGCCGAAAATAGGCCTTCAATAATGTTTTATGATTCCCAACAGACAAAACAGTTGCCTGTAACATTAAAGATTGGCCTTCAAAATAAAGATGAGCCGATTACAGTTGTTATAGAAGCACGTGATGAGTTGATTGGATATCCTATTTCTAAAAATAGTGACTTTGGTCAACCTGCAGATATTGGAGGCATACCCCAGTTTACTAGTCTCAAAATGGTGTTACTGCCAAACAGGCAACCAATTTTACTAGGTAAGAGAAAAGATGGTTCGGTAATTCACCTCAAGGCAGGTGAGGGTGCAAAAGCATTTGGATACAGTGGGTTTTATGATTTCCTTTCACCAATACTACTTCGTTCTAAAGGCAAACTCCGACACACTAAAACTGGTATTCACCGAGACTTTGCTGGTAATGAAAAAGAAGTCCCTCCACTTTCTACTGACCCAGAAGCATAACGTTTGTTTTGTCTACCAGTGCAGGTGAGGTATAATTACCTCTAGTATGACTTATTATGACGTACCAGCTGAAAACTTGAACGCCGCACACTGTGTGGTTGTTTCTGCTGGTCGTGGCAACGGCGGCGCCTTCCTTGGCGCTATTATTCTTTAACACTATTTTTATTTTTCAGAAAATCTAACCCCTCAGAAAGGGAATAATTATAATGAGTACTCCTAATTTAGAAACTATCACTAGTCTTTGCAAGCGCCGTGGTTTTATTTACCAAGGTTCTGAAGTGTACGGTGGACTTAGTGGTACCTGGGACTACGGTCCACTTGGTGTAATTTTAAAACGAAACATCATGAACCTGTGGTGGAAGATGTTCGTGGAAGACCGCGAAGACATGTACGGAGTTGATGCGGCAATTTTAATGAACCAAAAAGTCTGGCAGGCAAGTGGTCATGTAGAAACATTTGTAGATCCGCTGTGCGAAGACACAGTTACTAAAAAACGCTATCGAACAGATCATATTCTTAAAGATAACGGTGTAGATCCGACTGGTATGACTATGGCTCAGATGGATGCAGCGATTGTAGAAAACAAAATTCAGAGTCCTGAAAAGAATCCGCTTTCACCATCACGAACCTTCAACATGATGTTTACCACGCACGTTGGTCCTGTGGCAGATGAAAATTCAATTAGTTATCTTCGCCCAGAAACTGCGCAGGGTATTTTTACGAACTTCAAAAATGTGGTGGATAGTTTTTACCCAGATTTGCCGTTTGGTATCGCCCAACAGGGTAAGGCATTTAGAAACGAAATTAGCCCGCGTGATTTTGTATTCCGCTCACGCGAATTTGAACAAATGGAAATTGAATACTTTGTTGATCCAGCTGATTGGGAAGAACTTTTTGAAGAGTGGCGCCTAAGGATTCACGAATGGTTTGAACTTCTTGGGCTACCTAAAGAAAACGTTCATGAGCTCGAAGTTCCAGATGAAGACAGAGCGCACTACAGTAAGCGAACCATAGATTTTGAATTTGATTTTCCGCATGGTAAAGACGAACTTTTGGGTATGGCGTACCGCACTGACTTTGATTTAATGAACATTCAGAACAAATCAAACAAGAGTATGGAATACACCGTTAAAGGCACGAACACAAAATTTGTTCCGCATGTAATCGAACCTTCGTTTGGTGTTGAACGCGCACTTATGGCAGTGCTCTGTGCGGCATACAAAGAAGATACATCAGGTGATGAACCTCGTATGTATTTAGCACTTTCAAGCCACCTCGCACCCTACAGGTTCTGCGTATCACCACTACTAAAGAACAAACCAGAATTAGTTGAAAAGGCGAGGGAAGTCTTCAAAACCTTAAAAGCTAAATACGGCAATGTAACCTGGGATGATAACGGTAATATTGGTAAGCGCTACCGCAAGCAAGATGAAATTGGTACACCCCACTGCGTAGTAATAGATTTTGATACGCTCGAAGACGGCACGGTAACTGTTCGTGACCGAGATACGACGGAACAAAAACGGGTAAAGATTGAAGATATTCAAGTATAGAATATTAAAAGTTTATTAAATAACAGATCAAAAATACAATTATTGCATAAGCATGTTACAATAATTGCATGGATAATACCGGCCCAAAACCTCGTTCGCATGTCTTTGGTTTTATGGATGAAACCGGGCTACTGCATGGTCCTGCAACCGACAGGGTTTTTGGGCTTGGTTTGCTGATTTGCCAGAATCCGCGTGAGTTGCATCGGGCAATTATTACGCTTAAAAACAAACGAAGCTTTCATAGAGAATTCAAGTTTTCAGACGTCTCTAAGCAGAATTTAAGAGTGTACCTTGAGCTTATCGATGTTTTCTTTGAATGTACCAATAATCGTTTTCATTGCCTTGTGGTAGATAAGACTGTTTTTAAAGTAAATGATAAACAAAAATACCATACAATTTACAACAAATTGGCAGCAAAGCTAATAGCAGGATCGATTGATTATAAAAAAAGCAGAACAAGCGAATATTTAACGGTTCTCGCTGATGACGTTTCAACAAGTAAAGACGACAAGTTTGAAAAAATTATTCGAGAGGCAATTAAAAAGAAGCAACGGCGTAACGCATTGTTTGGTATCGCGCGCCTTGAATCGCATGCGGTTTCTGAAATCCAGATAGTCGATGTGCTACTTGGGCTTGTTGCGTATTCTTATAAAATTAAACATGGTGTTGTACGAGGTTCTGGTGCGCGCTTGCGTCTCTTAAAGCACCTGCAGAGAAAACTTAACATTCAAGAACTATCGAGTGAGCAGGTATTAAAATTAGCCCGCGGAGAAATATTTCAGATTATTGAAAACAAATAAAAATAGATGGCGCTTTGGATCCAACGATCACCAGGGATCAATCCACGCATTCCATCTACGTTCAGTAATTATACGCTTGTATTGCTTGTAAAGTCAATACATTTTATAAAATGTATAACTGATTTCTTAGTCGTGTAATTATTAGGTTTAAAAAGATTGAATCTAGCAGCAGTAGTATTGTTAGATCTGATACAATAACAGATATAACTAAGTGAGTAGGTAAAAATGGATAATCAACAGCTTGAAAAAACAATTCGTGAATACGTAGAAACTGTGTTGCATATGTCTTTGGCAACCACTGCGGATGGTAAGCCTTGGATCTGCGAAGTGCACTTTTCTTTGGATGATGAACTGAATATTTATTTTAGATCAAGAGAGGCTACTAGGCATTGCCAAGAAATTGCGCTCAACCCACAAGTGGCAGGTAATATTGTTGA
>DLGX01000050.1 GCA_002482925.1 Candidatus Saccharibacteria bacterium UBA7683 | reverse complement strand
CTATTCCGCCAAAGCCTGCTTTACCCGTTCTGCAACTTGTCGTGGTGTCATTTCGGCTTTTACAATAAATGAATGCACACCAAGTTCTCGTAGTGACTTCGGTGCTTCTTCTTCGCCCATGTTAGTTAAAATTATTACGGTAATATCTTTACCCCAGGATTTTTTGCGAAGCTCTGCAAGCATCTGGTCGCCAGTCATTTCGGGCATCATTAAATCGAGTAAAATAATATCTGGCTTAAATTCTTCAACTAATTCTAAGCCGAGTTTGCCATTATCAGCAGTTTGTACTGTGTAGCCTTCGGTCTCAAATTTTAAGCGATACATCTGTGAAATCGCCATGTCGTCTTCTACAATTGCTACTTTTGCCATACTCATTATGAAGAACCCTTCTGTATTGTTTCTATCTCTATGCTAGTGAAAAAAACACTTCTTAGCAATAGCAGAGTTTTTCAGACCTTTAACTTGCTCGTTTGAAATATAGCACGCGAAGACTATACTAAGCAGCAAGTGGGCACAATATAGTTAAGCAAGGAGCATAACTATGGCACAATTATTAGATCGGCAAGTTAGCGCTACGGCAGAGCTTTTTGTAGTCTTCCTGCTGTAATCAAGGTACAACGTGGTGAGGAGGAAGTTCCATTGCCTACTACCAGGCAACTCGTAGCTTGGCAAACAATAGGTAGGCTGAGCGCCGAAGATAGACTTTTACTTTTAGTCGATGCCCTCAAAGATAGCAAGTCACGAGACTATCTACCAGATGAAATTGAAATATTTATGGGTGGTACCGTGGTGGACTCATTACTAACGGCTGTTATTGCTAATAGCGTTGATGACCAAGCATTAGTTGAACAAGAAAATAGGAGTCTCGATCTATTTGAGTTTCAGCATAATCCTGCTGCGTAAGATCCAGCAACCCAAATAATTTTCCCAAATTCAAAGTAGTAATTCGTTGCAGAGGCTAGAGAGATTTATCGAGGCCAAGTTTTTTGAAGGCGAGCAAGATAGTAATTAGAGAATCTGCGATATGCACCGAGCCGTCATTAATAAGTGCCCAGAGTTCTTCTGGAGTTTTTAGTACAATTCTTGTAGGCTCCATTTCATCTTCTTCTTTCACGCCCTCCGGCACGGCGTTTTCTGCCAGAAAGAGGTGATTGAGACCGGTTAGTTTTGTTGGGTACACGCTGACGGTTCTCAGGAAAGTAACCTTTGAGCTTACATAGCCTGTTTCTTCTTCCATTTCTCGTATAGCCGCCTGTTCGGCAGTTTCATTTTTACCTACACCACCCGCGGGAAGTTGGTACAAAACAGTATTAATTGCATGGCGATATTGCTCGCATAAAACAAACTTACCATCTTTCGTAAATGGTGCAATCACTACAATATCTGGTGATTCCCAAACAAAATAATCATCTAGAACCTTCCCCGAAGGAAGTTTCACCACATCTTTTCTAACGCTAAACCACCGTTCGTCCAATGCTTTTGAGCTCGAAATTAGTTCCCATGGTTTAATTTGTGAGTTATCGTCTGACATCAGCACACCCCTTCCTTAAATGATTACTCAGCTTCATTCGCATAATATATTACTTGACAATATTGTTCAAGTAATATATTACTAAATCATTATGGGGCAAATAAAAGTATTAGTGACTGGTGGTGCTGGCTTTATTGGATCTCATCTTGCAGATAAATTACTGCAACAAGGATTTGCTGTTACGGTTGTCGATGATTTGTCGGGTGGTTATAAAAGGAATGTTGATCCTAAATGTAATTTTATACTTGCTGATCTCAGAGATGCCACAGAAACTGCGCGCATTATTAAAAATTTACGTCCTGAGGTTATCTATCACCTGGCAGCAAACGCAGCAGAGGCCAAAGCTCAATTTGCACCAGTAGATATTACTACTAGAAACTACAATACATTTCTAAACGTATTAGTTGCTGGCCTGCAAAGTGGCAGCATGAAGAGAATTATAGTTACTTCGAGTATTGCAGTATATGGTAGCGCAGATGTACCGTTTAAAGAAAATAGTAGACCACATCCAGATGATGTGTACGGCTTAAGTAAGCTTAATATAGAAGATACGCTCAAAATTTTATCTAAGGTTCACAAATTTGAATATGTAATTACGCGTCCACATAACGTGTACGGACCTCGACAAAATATGCAGGATCCTTACAGAAATGTCGTGACCATCTTTATGAATGCCTTATTAAAGGGTGATTCTTACAATATATATGGAGACGGGAACCAACAACGGTGCTTCTCGTATATTGATGATGTGGTTGAGGCACTCTACAAATGCAGTATCCTGGACGTTAATGGAAAGATTTTTAACATTGGTTCAGACAAGATCTATAGTGTTAATCAATTATCTGATACGCTTCAGAATATTGTCGGCAAGAATCACCAGCCCAATCATCTGCCTTCAAGAACATTGGATGTTGCTGTCGCAGTACCTAGCCATAATTTGGCGAAGAAATATTTACATTATGAAGATAAGACATCACTTGAAGAAGGGCTGAGTTTGACTTGGAAATATGCACAGTCCCTGGGTTACCAGGAACCCGTATATGGAGGTATTGAGTTGACCAGCCAGCATATACCCCTAAACTGGTTACAAAAATGAAAAAGCTGAAAAACGATGACTTAATGCCGTTGCTAATTCTCTTCAAAGGCTTGCCGGGGACCGGAAAATCCCATATTTCACAGAGATTAAGTAACGAACTATCGCTGGATCTAATTGTACGCGATAAACTCAAAACGATATTAAGGAAACGTTCTATTGATGTGAACCAACTGGGTCGCGCGAGTTACGATTTAATGTGGTCGTTGGCTGAAGACCGTCTTGAAAAAAACGGCGGATGTATCTGCGACACGAGCCTGGTCCAACCTACCGGTCTACAAAAAATACGTTTGATTCAAGACAAATATAAGGCCGTCGTAGTTATCGTTGAATGTATTTGCAGCGATGAAGCAGTTCACTTAAGTCGGTTTGTTTCTAGGGCTAAATATCCGTCGTACTACTCGGTAAATACTGCAGAAGATTTCCATAATTTCAAGCTAGACAACGAAGAGTTTCTTGACTACAAGTTTCCATTCCCCACAATTGAAGTAGACACGGCAAGTGAAGTAGATATATTTGCGCTTGCAAAAAATATTAAGCAAATAGTGGCTACAACTGGAATTGTGACAAATACGATTAAAGGTGTTGGTGAAGCAGGGGAAGCATGAGGGATATCAAAACAACTTCATTCTGGAGCTTACAGGAGGAAATGAAGGAGAGGGCCGCTACAGGAGATTTAGAATTTCCAGTTTTTGAGCTTCCTTCTGCAATGCCACGTACCGATGGAGTTGAGATATTTGATGAAGGTCGGGCTTTCGGAGGGGTGGAAGAGACAGCTCATGCTATAGCCTGCGTAACCCTAGCGGCCTCAGCACACGCACCTTCTACGGTGTCGCGCGAAACATTTATATCCACAGCCCGCGGCGTGTTTGAGCAGGATGTTCGTGTACCAAGTGCAATAGAACAAATTGACATTTTGTCACCTCAAGCCATCGTGTGGTGGGCCCTTAAAAAAGAGGGAGAAATATCAAAAGATAGCGATTTTATGGAAATTTCGAATATGAAACCTTCGGTTCAGTCAGAGTTTTTTGAGATCATTGCAACTCAAACACATAAGTCTGCCCAGCTTGTTAATGCCCTAAAAGGCAATAGTATTATCTGGGGTTCTTGGGGTAACGGAAGTCCCCAAGAAATTGTAGCAACAGGACAAACCAGGGGTGTTCCGACAAATAAAATTGGGCATTCGCACGTGATTCATATAGATGAAGCCCGACAGCAGTTAAACGCCTTACCTGCAACACCTACAGACAAAGAGCAAGTAAACTTTGCTGACCCTTGGACCGAGATGGTGTATCAGCAATTCGGTCAGCAGCTAGTAACTTTACTTAAGTCTGAAGTTCAAGCACAAGTAGCATCATCGCCAGCACACCAGATGTTATTATACGATAATAAAAACGGAGCATCAGGTCTAGTTGAGAACTATCCGGGCATAGAGGTTGTGTTTGAGGATGTAACAGATTATGGTGATGCGCTTAGAATGATGACCATACTTGCTGGTGGCCTAGAGAGTATCTACCAAAACCTTACCGGGTATCACAAAGAATTTTACTTACAAACGGGAAGACCGCAAAACCAAAAAATTTTAAATGATAAACTTGTCGAAACATTACAACAAAAAGGTTTTGAAGATAAAAAAGCCCAAGAATTTGCAAAATTTATCTTCGGAATAAAGCCAACTTTTATACAATTAAATAGATGGATTGCCGAAGGACACACGAACCTAGAAGGTCTTCATGCTCGATACCAAAAAGTTGCCGAACGTATGAAAAGACTTCCAGGCATCATGGGCGAAGTGGTAGCTGATACCTACAGGTCGATAGATGAAGTTGAAAAAATTGGCCGGACACTCCCCGTTCATGCAAGTGGTTGGTATCTTTTTGAAGACTATACAGTAAGCGAACAGGCTATTGTTACGAACGGATTTAAATTTTTTCCTTCGTTATCTTCGTGGTCTGCGGCACCAGAACGAATTTTGGGCGGTGTGCAAAGGCGAGCGCTACGCTAATGAGAAAGCTTACTGACTTTAAGATAGGCCATTTAGATATTAGCAACACGGATACGGTGTATGTACCGCCCAAAAGAGCTCTACCTACAATTGAACAGCACTGGCAAAAAGCAGAGAAGCATTCCGCTGCTTCTGGCCGCCCGCTATGGAACGGGCTTATTTACCGTCTTAACAAAGTAGATCAAGCACAAAAAAACTTGAGACTCGATTTTTCATTAACAGATTACAGATGCTATTTAGCCGCGCCATACGTAAAAGATTATATGAAAGCACTGCCTTTTTCCAAGCGAATAAATGGACTGTATGTCGCTGCGCATGTGATAACTGCTGATGGTAAGTATCTACTTGGTGTAACCAGTTCAAATTCACTATTTCCGCATACACACGATCTAATAAGTGGCAGCTTAAATAAAGACGAGGCTCTGGTTAATAGCAGTAAAGACCTAGTAAAATTTTTGGAATCTGAACTGTTTGAAGAATCTGGAATCGAAAAAGATCATATAAAAACTACAGAAGGAATTTGTCTGCTTCAAACCACATCTACGCGCATAGGATTCTTTTTTCTCGTCCGGCTAAAAATTTCAAGTAAACAGCTTCAAAAAATATTGCGTTTAAATTTTGAACATCAAAAATTATTACTTCTCACAAAAAAAGAATTGATCAACTTTGCGCAAACCGAAGATGTTCACTTTAATCCAACTATTACCCGAATATTGTCAGAAGCTAAAAAACAGAGTCAAATTGAATAGCTAGCTTCCTAAACGAAGAACTCTCTCAACTGCTTCAAGAACTTTTTGGGGAGTAGAATTAGCCTTAATTATAAAATCGCTGATTCCAAGGTGCCATAGTGTTCGTGGTGCTTCATCTTTACTAATATTGGTAAGAATGATTACTGGAATATCTTCGCCCCAGCCTTTTGAACGAAGCTCGCGAAGCATTTCATCGCCTGACATGCGCGGCATTCTTAGATCTAACAGTACAAGATGCGGTTTTTCTTTTTCAATTACTAAAAGGCCTTCTTCGCCATCTGCAGCTTCACACACTTCAAATTCAGAAAAGCGCAGTTTCAGCGCATACATTCTACGAATCGCAGCTTCATCTTCAATAATTGCAATTTTGTACAT